>DYKH01000665.1 GCA_020722685.1 Caldithrix sp.
TGTGGCGACTGGACTCGCGTCTGCAGCGGAAACTGGCAGGACGATCTTGGCATTTCAATGTGTCCTTGACTTGTATGCTGTCGCGTGCTATAGTATGACAAACAGAGGTCATTATGCAGACTCGAATAAAACTCAAAGATGCGGCTAAAGCACTGGGTATCTGCTATCGTCATGCACAGCGGCTCTCCTATACTGGAAAGATTCCTAATATCATCACCGACACCGGTCGCCGCTATGTGCCAAGCAACTGGTTGTCCGCGCAGACAGGCGAAAACTTGCCCACAGGATGCCGCTGTGCCATATACAGCCGCGAATCCAGCTCCGAGAACAAAGCCGCGCTGCAGAGTCAGACTGATGGTCTGCGTCGTTATGCCCAAGCAAAAGGCTGGCAGATCGTGCGCGTTGTCGAAGAGTTCGGCAGCGGCGTGAACGACCAGCGCAAAAAACTCTCCGCTCTGCTTCAAAGCAGAGACTACGATGTTCTGCTGGTGGAGCATAAGGACCGTCTCACTCGTTTTGGCTTCTCCTGGTTTGAGACCATCTGTCCGTTCAGGATAGAGGTTGTCAACCGGGCCGAGGACAAAACGTCTGATCTCATGCAGGATCTTGTCGCTATCCTGACAAGCTTTTCCGCGAGATTGTACGGGCAGCGCAGAGGCCGAAAGAAGACAGAGGCCGCCATCAAAGCCATAAAAGAGGGATAAATGATTCGTACCGTCAAATTTAGCCTTAAGCTCGCTACAGCCAGCAAACTGCGCCGAGTCAGAGCGCTCGAAAAAGAGCTTAGATCTGCCACGAATCTTTTTATCCGGTCTCTTTGGTTCAACAAAGGAGGGTTGAACAAGGCCACTATGGACAGAATCAATTGTCCCGGCATCTCCTATAGGCACAAATCTAACTGCCTCAAACAAGCTATCGAAACCATTGTGTTTACCAAACGATCTGCCAAAACACTTGGCAAATCCGCCGCCATGCCTGTCCTCAACGGAGCTCTTGCCCTCAGTAGTCTTGTTTGTTCCGTGGAGCCGGGCAAAGGCACTTTTGACTTCGTGGTTAAAATAGCCGGGCTTCAAAAAGGGAAACCTATAGTGATTCCCCTTAAATCCCACGCTCGCGCTAATTATTGGCTTGGCAAGCCTGGTGTCCAGATCAAACAAGGATGCATTCTCGGCGACGGCTGGGTGGCTGTAGCTATAGAAATTCCAGACAAGCCTGCCAAACAAGCAGGATACAATCTTGGTGTGGATATGGGCGTGAACAAACTCATAGCCCTGTCCTCCGGTGCTTTTCTTGGAACTGGCATCAAGGACATCTGCGCCAAAATACGGCGCAAAAAGCCTGGAAGCCGTGGCAAAGCGCGAGCTTGCGCCGAGCGTAAAGACTACATCAACAAGACGGTCAAGCAGCTTCCATGGCGTTCTATCAAAATGATCGCCATTGAAGACCTGACCGGGATCAAGACTGGAAAGAAACAAGGACGTGGAAAGTCCT
>DYKH01000666.1 GCA_020722685.1 Caldithrix sp.
TGGCTGAGGATGTCCTGGATGAGTTCCTCGTCCAGGCCGCGCTCGCGCAGGATGGGCGCGCCCGCGCTGGGGTGTTCTTCGAGCGTGGGGTGGATTTGCCTGTGGATGCAATGTGCGCGATGGTCTCCACGTAGGGCGTAAAATCGAGCGTGTCCCGGTCGGTTGGCTGGTCGTTGACGATGTAGGTTTTGGGTGAGGTCGTGGGGAATCTCCTTTATTTGATCTTGAGTTTCTTACGGATAAAATTCCGCACACGTTCTGCTGTGCTCAAAGCTTCTGCTGCTGTCTCTGATTTGATCCGCACCCCTGGATAGCGCGAGGAAACAGCAAAGCTATCCAACCGCCGCAGGTCCTTCAAAAGGACTATAAAATCTTTGTCAACGTTCGCGCATAAATCGAGCAAGGGAATTAACTCATGTCGGCGTAGAAAATCAATTTCATGTTCCACGAGGAATGCTTTGAGATATTTCTCCGCGCATTGCTGACAATGAAAGCAAGCGGTGGCGGTGATAGGCGCTTCCCGCCCATGCATAAGCAGATCGGCCGAATCAAAATCTTCCTCCGCTTTGAAAACCCATTCCTCAGTTGTTGCGTTCATATAAGATCCTCCCCTTCTTTATAATATCTATCATAAATTGATCGCCCCATGACTGTCGTTCCTTGATTACCTTACGAGAGTGAGCAAGGATATCCACGCTGAATAAAACATCCGGCAGGGAGTCGACAATTTCAAGGATGGTTTCCATCTCCCCTTTCGGTGTATCCATCACAACCAGCAGGTCCACGTCGCTCCAGGCGCTCGGCTTTCCGTACGCGTGCGAGCCGAAGAGAATGATCTGCTCGGGATTGAATTTGTCCGCGATGTGCTTCGCAATCGCGCGGATCGTTCTCATCGGAATGCGCTTGCGTTTGTCGAGCGGTGGAACCTGGAACACATCCGGTGTTGACATGCCTGAATTATACGTGACTGTCTTGAAAATGTCTAACTTGGGGCTGGTTAGCCACATTGGGAGTGGCAGAAAGTTATTTGCGCCATTTACGGCTAATTTCTGCAAATAATTGACGCGGAATCAGGCAAAATCACAAGCCCGCTACCCAGCCCGAGTTTCGTCACATCCACCTTGTTGCCAATCCGCAAGGCCAGCAGGACGCGCAGAAGTTGTTGCAATTCGCCCATCTTCTGGAAATCTGCCAGCGTGCGGACGTCAATGTTGATATAGGAGGAGAAAATGTTGTTGAGAATATCCTTGCGAACGGACAGACGTTCCTCCAAGACGATGCTCGGCAGACCGCCATAGAGAAGGTAATCCTCATAATGGTCTTTGAGCCGCTCGAATTCGTAGGGATCGAAGCGCATGTCCGCGAATTGTTCGCGCGGTTGGTACGCGATCCCGCGAAAGTCGAGAAACTCCCCGAAGGTCAACGGGAACATTTCGAAGACGATCTTCCGTCCCGCCAGCGATTCGGTGAAGTAGTTTTTCAAGTAGAACG
>DYKH01000667.1 GCA_020722685.1 Caldithrix sp.
GCTACATTCAACCACTAAGTGCAACACCTAGATAAAAAGACTTCTAATGGGGTTTGATAATTGAGACATTTACGGGGACGGTTGTTGAGTCTACGTTCGATCATGCGGATCTGCGATGGGGTAATCGTAGCGAAGTCGGTTTTCTTCGGCAAGTAACGGCGGATGAGTCCGATGAGATTCTCCACAGTCCCCTTTCCCCAGGAGTGGTACGGATTGCAGAAGAACGACTTCGTTCCCAGCACGGCATTCACCTTCTCGTGTTCCACGTTTTCCGATCCGTTGTCGTAGGTGATCGTCCGGCGCATCGGTTGCGGATATCTGCTTAGTCGGCGATTCAGGGATATCCGGAACTCTGGCGCAGTACGTTGCTTCAGTTTCACGATCTTTGCCAACCGCGACGTTCGTTCACACGCCACCGCAAGCGAGGCCTTACTGGTGCGGGAGATTACGGTGTCGGCTTCCCAGTGGCAGGGTTGTTTCCGGCGCTCTACCGCCTTGGGGCGCTCCGTAATCGCAATTCTGCTCGGAATATGGCTTTTCTGGTGCTTCCGGGAGTGTCCTTTAGGAAAACGCCTCCGGTGCCTGCGGGGCAAGTACGGAACCAAGTCCATTCGTTCCCTCGTCCTAGAATCGTACACATACTGGTAGACAGCCTCGGGGCTCACCGCAACGGATGCGTTCAATTCTTTCAGGCGTCCTGATATCTGTTCTGGCGACCATCCCAGTTTGAGCATCCTCGCCACATATCCCCGCAGCCAATGGTGTTTCAGACGTTGCCGTCGGTGGCTTGTTCGATTCCTGTGTTCTGCGCGTGCCTGTGCCTTATGGGCAGGTACACGCGGTACACAGGAGAACGGTTGCGTTTGAGTTCGCGGGATATGGTGCCCTTGTCTCTTCCTACGCGTCGGGCAATCTCGTTCTGAGACAATCCTTGCGCACGAAAGACGGCAATCTGATCCTGTTCGTGGTCGGTGAGGTGAGTGTAGGTGGCGGTGTTCATATACACTTAGAATACCTGAATCGGCACTCTAAGTGTTGCACTTGCTTATTGAACTAAGGTTTTAAATATCGTTTTTATTTTTTTTAATTGCTATGACTTTATCTTCCACAAAATATATCTTTGTCGTAGGCGGTGTGTGCTCTGGATTGGGAAAAGGCATTGCGACCGCATCAATCGGCGCTATCCTTAAAGCGGCAGGATATCGGGTAGGTGTTTTAAAAATTGATCCATATCTTAATGTTGACCCCGGCACTATGAGCCCTTATCAGCATGGAGAAGTGTTTGTTACGGATGACGGCTATGAAGCGGATCTTGACCTTGGACATTACGAACGGTTTATCGATGAACCGCTCTCGAGGGAATCCAATATCACTACCGGCCAAATATACCAGAAAGTCATAGCGAATGAACGCCAGGGCACGTATTTGGGACGCACTATCCAAATAATACCGCACATCACAAGCGCTATAAAAGAAAAAATTATCGCAAC
>DYKH01000176.1 GCA_020722685.1 Caldithrix sp.
TGTGGAAATACATCAATCCCGTGGTGGAAAGCGGACCGCTAACCCAGGGTGATCCGATTCCTTCCGACCAGAAAGGGCAGGAGAACAACGTCTTTCGCTCGCCGCGTTACGCGCCGGACTATCCGGGTTTGCTGGGAAGAGATTTGACACCGGGCGATCCCATTGAAAAATATTCCACAATGAATATGGTCAGTGATCAGATAGCAATAAGTAGTTATCAATTGGAGCAGAATTATCCCAATCCGTTCAATTCCAGCACTGTTATCAGTTTTCAGTTGCCGGTGCGCAGTCACGTGACGCTGAAAGTGTTTGATGTGCTTGGGAGAGTAGTTGCAACGCTGGTGGATGGAGAATTAAACCCTGGCGAGCATTCGGTTGTCTTTGACGCAACTGGCTTGACCAGCGGAGTGTATTTTTATCAAATTAAATCAGGAATTTTTTCACAAATCAGAAAGGCGGCGTTAATGCGATGAATCGACTCAGAGCTTTCTTCCCGGTGTTGATTTCTGTGGTGATCATGCCTTTTCACATTGTGCTAGCGCAGCTTGACTCCAGTGACGTGACACCAAAACATGGCAGAGCCACGAACGCTCCCCCCGGCGCGGTGAGCGGGCCCTGGTACGAGCGCCTGGTGCTGGCGACTTCTCCGGCGGGATTGAATTGGACACACACTTTCAATATCATTTCCGACCAGGCTGCCGTGCCGGATATGATTGTTGACCCCCAGGGCCGGACACGAATTTACTACGTAGATTGGGGCAATGGCAATATTCTGGTGTGCGCCATTAATACGCACGACTCCACCTGGATTTATCGGCGCGTGAAAATTGCCGGCTTGCCAGCTTCGAAACCAGATCCGGTGGATCCCGACGTCGTGCTTTTGCCGGATGGACGCTATCGCCTCTATTTCACCCGCAGTGAAAGCGGACAGTCGCATGCAACCTATTCTGCCATCTCGAGCGATGGCATCAACTTCACCTTCGAACCCGGGGTACGTTTTGCGGTCTCTGGCAAAAATGTGCTCGATCCCTCAACAATTCGAGTCGGTGATTCAACGCACTATTTCGCCGGCGGGCTGTTTGGAAATTACCACGCGGTATCTGCTGACGGCCTTACCTTCATTCGCCGTCCGGACGTCATCGTTGCCGGGCGCGACATTAAATTTTCCAACGGGATTTTCGTGCCTGGCGGCTATCGCTTCTATGGCTTCGATAATCGACCGCCCAAAAACATTCTCTCCATGTTTTCCACCGATGGCTATCAATGGGCGCTGGAGCCGGGCATTCGCCTCAGCGTTGATCCAACCTCAGGAATCGAATCTGAATACGCCATCGACGCTGCGGTGGCCCAACTTCCAGATAGTTCTTATCTGATGGTTTTCGTTACTTTGATTCCGGAAGCAACAACCGGCGCTGTTGACTGGAAGCCCTTTTTCACTTTGGCACCGGAAGAAGGCATTTCATTTTCATTGGATACCACGGCGGTCATTCCAAACGCCAGCGTGCCAGGGCCCAATATCGCCAATGATGGTCGTGTTATTCTGGGCTATGCGGGCGGGCCGGGCGGTCGCGGCCAGGCGGTGACTTCCGACAACGGCAGAAGCTTTACTCGCCTCACGGGCTACACCCCAGCCATGGCCGGCGATGGCGCTTTTGTTTATTTGCCCGATGGCCGCACGCGCTTCATCACCGAAGAGCCATTGCTCACCTCGACACCGCAACGACACAAGAGTCGATTGGTAAGCTGGATTTCTCATGATGGCATCAACTGGAGTCGCGAGCCAGGGGTGCGTTACCAGCCGGGCGCCGAAGATGATTCCATTGCCAGTGTCCCGGCCGCTTTGCAGGTTGTGGATTCGGTGTGGCGAATTTATTACGTCGGGGATTGGTATCGCAGCAACGGCACGCGCACGGCGATTTCCACGGACTGGGGCTGGACCTGGCGCGCCGAATCAGCAAGAAATATTTTGCGCGATCACGATGTCGATCCGCATCCGGTTTATCTCAGCGATGGCCGGATTCGCATTTATCATCGCCACATGCGGGCGCCGGGCGGCATTGCTTTCACGGAAGGCGACGGCCTGGTGTTCGATACCACGAGAACGCAGTTGCTGCTTCCCGACGGCGTGGGTTTTCCCGGCTTGCTGCTCGATCCGGCGGTGGTCAAGTTTCCTAATGGCGACGTTGCCTGTTATATCGGTGCAATGCCATTTTTTGGACAGCGGGGTGCGCCAAAGATCATTGCAGCCGGGGCGCCGAAGTGGATCGACATCGAGTCAAGAGATGGAGCGGTTTTCCCAGACCGCATTCAGCTCTATCAAAATTATCCCAACCCTTTTAATCCGGCAACTACGATTCGATTCTCTTTATCCCACCGCGAGTTGGTAACGTTGAAAATCTTCAACATGCTCGGACAAACAGTGAGAGTTCTGGTGAACGGGGAGATAAATGCTGGCGAGCACCAAGTAGTATTTGATACCACCGATCTGCCAAGCGGCATTTATTTTTATCAACTTAAAAGCGAGTTATTTTCGCAAATACGAAAAGCGGTATTGCTGCCATGAAAATAATGATTATACTTTTTTCAGTAAGCTTGATTTTTGGTCCGCTCGAATTCTGCCGGGCCTAAGAAGAAAGATCTCAATCTTTTGCTATAATCGGCAGTACTCATTTTCCTGAATCCTTTACCATAAACTCCCATCATGAAATAGGAGGGTTTCATTTTATGAATGGGCTATGCCAAACCGAGGGCAGAGAAAGTTCCTATCAGGGAAAAATGAAAGATGTAGGCTTCGGAGTGAACCATTTGGTTGAAGGATTCTTTGCCGATATTGTCACTTCCGGCGCTGGCTGGATTTCCATGTCACCCGTAGTAATATGGGATGCTATCGAACCGCAACCAGGGGTTTACCTTTGGAAAAATCTGGATAAAAACATCAAAGAAATTCAGCAACTGGGATTGGAGCCGACGATTACTTTTATGCCCGTCAGTCGCTGGGCTACGCCACACACCTATCAGGACTATCTCAACGGAGCGCTAAAAGTTTGTGATTTTCCACCTCGTGCCGATGTGCGACAGGCTTTGTTAAATCTGTTTGCGGCAATGGCAGAGCGTTATGATAAAGATGGCGTAAGGGATGCTGATAGTATGCTGGCTCCGGTCAAAAACTGGCACCTTTTGGAAGAGTGGCCTACCTTCTGGTACGAAGATACTTTAGCGACACCAATGAATCCGATAAACGCTCAACGCTATGTTGAATTTTTGCAAGTTGCCTCGCAGGCAATAAAAAAGGAAATTCCCGATGCCCAAATAATCGTTACTGGTTTTGCTACCGATGCACTGAGAGCGATTGCTTTTGTCGATAGCTTTATTCAGGATTCTTTAGCTGGCGCATTCAATAGCCGAATTTATTCACGTGAGCAATTAAGAATGTCACCGCAATTTCGACAGTTGGCAGCCGATGTTAACTATATTCTGGATATGGGGCGCGCCTTTTTCGATGTGTGTGATATTCATTGTCAAGATGCCAAATTGATTTATACGGAAGGGAAAATCAACTGGCTTAAGGATAAAATGAATAAGCTTGGCTATTCAAAACCAATTTGGGCAATCGAAGCTGGTGGTCCGTTCAAGCGACTGGCGGGCGATTCCACGTCGGTGCATGGAGATCCTATTTTTGGTGCCTTTACCCTGAAAGAAAATGCCGAGTTTGTCCTCAAGATGCATGCCCTGGCTTATGCAATGGGTGTGGAGCGATTTCAATGGAGCTGGAAACCTTCTGACGATTCAATCTGGGATGGTCCTTTCCAGTTGATGGCGTTGCGAGACGTGCAAGGAAATCCCAAGCCCGCTTACTACACTTATTTGATTATGCAAGATTTTATGAATAATTTTACCAGCATTGAAAAGCTCGCTGTTGATGATGAGATAAGTTTATTCAAAATTTCGTGCGAGCAAAAATTCAGTTACCTGGCGTGGGCAAAAGTAGAAAAAGCAATGACTGTTGATTTATCGGCAATTTTTGGCTCTGTCGATGTTCGCCTGACCCACATTGTCACGGAAACCGATGCCAATTTTCTGCCGATTGTCAAGGCTGATGAATTCACAATCTCGACTCAGATAATGTTATCGGAAACGCCGGTGTTCATTCAAATAGGCAGCACGTCAGTTTCATCCCAGCGAGCTTCAATCCCAATGGTGATCGAATTAGGACAGAATTATCCCAATCCCTTCAATCAATCAACGACCATTCACTTCTTGCTGCCAAAGGCCGAGCACGTGACGCTGAAAGTCTTTGACGTGCTTGGTAGAGAAGTGGTAACGCTAGTGGAGGGCGACCTTGAAGCAGGAACACATTCCGTGACGTTCAATGCGAGCCAATTGCCGAGCGGGGTTTTCTTCTATCAGCTCACAGCTGGGCAATTGAGGCAAACTCGAAAAGCAATAATGCTCGAGTAAACATTATAACATTAAAATAAGGAGTTGAAAATGTTGAGAAAAAAGTTGTCTTTTTACATGGGCAGCCTTTTTGTGATAACGACGTTTGTATCCCAAGCAATGGCTGCACAATTCAATGTAACTACAGCAACCGAATTCCAGAATGCCCTTAATACAGCATCGTCGAACGGTGAAAATGATACCATCTATGTTGCAGCAGGGACTTACAATCTTTCCGCTACTTTAATCTTTTCATCCACGGAAAATTACCCTCTTACGATTATGGGTGCGGGTATCGGTTTGACTATCCTTGACGGTGGCGAGAGGACTCAGATTCTCAATCTTTTTACTAGTGAGTCCTCAGCCCATCTCACTGTTCAGAATATCACCTTTAGGAAGGGAAAAAGTAGTGACAATAGCGGTGGGCTTCATATCCAGACCACTGCTGCCTCTATTACCATTGAGAACTCCGAATTCAATGATAACTCAGCAAGCATCTTAGGAGGTGGGGCTAATGTGGTCACGGAGACCGGAGCCGTTTTCATTTCCAACTGCACGTTTAGACGTAATTCCGCAATCGATGATGCCGGTGGGTTAAATGTCGGTACGACTGATGGGACTATAATGCTTTCCAACAGCATCTTTGAAGAGAACACGGTTCCAGGTGTCTATCCTGGGGTGCCAGCAAAAGACGGAGGGGGTGCTATCCTATACGTCGATGGAAGCGGTCATATTAACATGACCAATAACACTTTCAATGGGAATAGGGCTGCTGATGGGGCAGGAGGATGCATGCTCTACCTTTTAGGTTCAGGTGTATCAGTTACCTGCAATAACAATTACTTCTCCCACAATATTGCCCAATTAGATGGTGGAGGGTGTTTTATGCGCGTCAATGATAGTGGAACAATCATTTGTCAAGAAAACCAATTTTTCAAAAATTCAACTGTCTCCTATGTTGGTGGCGGATCAATGATTCATCTTAACGATGGAACTTTAGATTTTTCTGGTAATACCTTTATCGATAATACCGCAGGTGGTGAAGATGGCGGTGGCGCCTGGATCTGGAATGGCACCGGCACGCTGGATATAACCCACAATACCTTCACTGGCAATGATGCACCTCGTAATGGAGGAGGATCGGCTGTTTCAACCGATCAGGGTACAGTCAATTGCAACAGGAATATCTTTTACAATAACACGGCCATCAATGTCGGCGGTGGTTTATCCTATGCAACTGGAAACGGCGCATTAAACCTCGTCCATAATACTTTCTACGGAGATTCTGCACAGGAAGGTGGCGGTATATACCTGTACTTTGATCAGAGTGGTGCCCAAACCGCAATAATAAATAATATCTTCTGGCATAATAGTCCTCAGGCAATCTCGATGTCAGGTGCGGCTACCGCTACTGCAACCTATTCTGATATCCAGGGCGGTACAGGTGAACCGTGGTTCGGCATCGGCTGTATTGATACCGACCCTCTCTTTGCCAATCCCATGAGCGGTGATTTCCATCTCACCTGGGCTAATTTCCCAACACTGGATGCCACCCGATCACCCTGTATTGATGCCGGTGATCCGGCTTCACCCAAAGACCCGGACAATACGAGGGCCGATATGGGCGCCTTGTCCTTCAGCCAATGGAGTGGAATCGATGATCATATTGATATTAAAAATTCGGAGCGACTGTATCAAAATTATCCCAATCCGTTTAATTCCAGTGCAGTCATTTCCTTTCGAATGCCCCTCAGGGGACATGTGACGCTGACAGTGTTTGATCTCTTTGGTCGAGAGGTAAAAAGGCTTGTGGATGGTGTGATGGAAGCCGGAGACCATCCGGTTCTTTTTGACGCTCGTGGTTTAGCCAGTGGGCTTTATGTTTATCATATAGAGGCCGATTTTTTTAGAAAGAATCTAAAAGCATTGCTAATAAAATAATGAACCTAGGAGGAACCATGTATTCCTGTAAAAGGGTGCTGTTTTTTCTTTTTGTGGCTGTTCTTTATCTCAACATCGCAAATGGACAGACTGCGATTCTCATTGATCACACGTGCACCGATATTTCCAAGATACCAGCATTCTGGATCAATGAGGCGAAAGGTAAACTTCGCATTGGTTACAGCCATACCTCCCATGGGAGTCAATTGGTGACCGGCATAGAGGCGTTTCGTGGTGAGCCGGATTCGCTGTATTATTATGAATCTTCGGACTGGGGATTGCATCCAGGAGTTTTTCTCAACGATTATTGGGCCAATGAGTATGCCGCAGATCTGGGACACTATGGTGATCTTTCTTGGCGCGATGCAACGTTGACCATGCTTAAGCGTCCCGATAACGATCGCAATGTGGTGATCTGGTCCTGGTGCGGCGGGGTTAGCGATAATGATGAAGCCGGCATAAACGCCTATCTCACCGCTATGGATCAACTGGAAAGCAATTATCCTGAGATCAAATTCGTCTATATGACGGGACATCTGGATGGTTCTGGGCCACAGGGGAATCTCCATCTCCGCAACGAGCAAATTCGTGCCTATTGCCGATTGCATCATAAAATCCTGTTTGACTTTGCGGATATTGAAAGCTATGATCCCGATGGTCAGGTCAATTACATGGAGCGCTATGCCACCGATGGCTGCGAATATGATCGGAATGGCGATGGTAATCCTTGGGGCGATGGTAACTGGGCTAATGAGTGGTTAGCCGGTCATGCCGATAGTGAACTGGCGCAGATTGCCGCGGCTTGTGGGGAATGTGCGCATTCGGAACGGTTGAATTGTGTGCTCAAAGGCCGTGCGTTCTGGTGGTTGCTGGCGCGTTTAGCCGGCTGGGATGGGCAAAGCGAAACTGCTATTTCTTCAGAAATCGTACTACCGGAGAAAAGGGGTTTATTGCAGAATAATCCCAATCCGTTCAATCCGAGTACAGTTATCAGTTTTCAGTTGCCAGTGAACAGCCACGTGACGCTGAAAGTATTCGATGTGACTGGCCGCGAAGTGGCGACGTTGGTAAACGGCGAAATGGCAGAGGGCAATCATGCGGTGACATTCGCGCCGCGTAATTTGACCGGTGGGATTTATTTCTACCAAATCACCGTGGGCAATTTCTCGCAAACCCGCAAGGCGATTCGGGTGAAATAAAAAATGAGCCAGGGAGTTCAAAATGATGAAACATGCTTTAGCGCTTTTTTTCTGTTGGATGATCACGTCGCTCGTGTTCGCGCAGACGAGCGCCAATTATCTTCCCATCACCATTCCAACGCGTGACCAAAAATTCCTCGCTGCGGATTTGTATGCGCTGGATACCACGAAAGCGCTGCCGGTGATTCTCATTCAAACGCCATACAACAAAAATTATTATCGCACGCGGGTTGGCGTTCCCGAAGCCGGTGGATCGCCATTTCCCTACGACAGCCTCCATTACAACTACATCGTCGTCGATTGGCGCGGGCGCTTCGCCTCGAAAGATGCCGAGGTTCCCGGCTATGACCGCGGCTTGGATGGCTACGATTGCGTCGAATGGATTGCGCAACAAAAATGGTGCAACGGCAAAGTCGGCACCTGGGGTGGGTCGGCGCTGGGACTTATTCAATTTCAAACCGCGCGCCATCGTCCGCCGCATCTGGTGTGCAGCGCGCCGCTGATCAAGGATTTTAAAACGAAATATTCGGATTACTATTACGGCGGCGTTTTTCGTAAAGAGCACGTCGAGAGCCTCGCGCGGCTCGGTTTCCTCAGTGTGCAGACGATTTTGGATCACCCAACGAACGATCTGTTTTGGCGCATTGTTGAAAATAATTCAGACTATGCCGGCGAAATCGCCGTGCCAATGCTGCTCATCAGCGGCTGGTTCGATCATTTCCCCGACGACGTGATTCGCGCCTTTGAAGATCTGCGCGCGAAAAGCGACCCGGCAGTTCGCCAACAACACAAGCTGGTGATGGGGCCGTGGCTGCACACCGAACTCGGCAAAACGCAACAGGGGCAGTTGTCTTATCCCAATGCCGCCGGCATTCCAGACTCTGTCGCTATGCGCTTTTTTGATTATTATTTGCGTGGCATTCCCAACGGCTACGATCAAGGCCCAATTTTTCAGTACTATCAAATGGGAACGAATGACTGGCGGGCGAGCAACGCTTGGCCAGGATTGACCAGTCCATCGACCGCGATGTATTTGCAGGCCGGAGGGGTGCTGTCAAGCGCGCCACCGCAGGGCAACATGCCGCCGGACTCATTTCGCTATGATCCACGCAACCCTTCGCCTGCTGTCGGTGGCTCGCGTTTCAATCCCTTTGATCCAACCATAACGATGGGGCCGCAGGATTTGTGGCAGAACGTGGAAAGCCGCAACGACGTGCTCCTCTACACCACGCCGGTTTTGGACCAGGATTGGGAGATTGACGGCTTGGTCAAGGTGGAACTGCTTGTTTCATCAAACCGCAAAGATACGGATTTCGCTGTGCGTTTGTGTGACGTTTATCCGGATGGCCGCTCAATGATTCTAACGCAGGGCATCCGGCGCATGCGCTTTCGCAATTCCGACAGCCGTGAAGAGTTGATGACGCCCGGACAAATCTATCCGGTTACCATTGAAGTGCAAAATTTGGCCATGACATTTCTGAAGGGACACCGGCTGCGGATCGACGTAAGCTCTTCGATTTATCCGCACTTTGACATTAACTTGAACAATGGAGGTGCCATGTATACGCCTGGCGATACACTGATCGCAACGAATTACATTTATCACGATGCGAATCATTCCTCGAAAATTTTGTTGCCTCTGTCACCAACCACCGGTGTTCAAGAGCGCTCCGTCGCGAGGCCAAAAGGTTATCGACTCGTGCAAAATTATCCCAATCCCTTCAATCCGAGCACCGTCATCCGTTTTCAGTTGCCGGTGAACAGCCACGTGACGCTGAAAGTCTTTGATCTGCTTGGGAGAGAAGTGGCAACGCTAGTGGATGGTGAATTGGCAGCGGGAGAACATCAGGTGACGTTTGCACCGCGAGATTTCGCAACCGGCCTTTATTTCTACAGACTGACGTCGGGTAAATTTTCACAAACGCGAAAGGTGGTGTTGATCAAATGAATCTTCGTTTCGTTATCATCATTTTGATTTTCAGTGTGAAGCCGGTTCAGGCGCAGCCTCGCACAATCGTACCGGTTCCCGGCAGCACCTTAAAAATCCATCAACTCGTTGGCGACTATGATCGCGAGCGACAAGCGCCAACCCTTAACCGTACAGAAAGTCGCTATCGATTGATCAGTACCGATCTTGGCGTACCCTTCCGCCACAAAGGACGCACTTATTTGCTATTCGGCGATACGTTCGGCCCTCCTGGTGGCGATGCCATCGCTTACACCACCGACACCAATCCGGAAGATGGCATTGAGCTGA
>DYKH01000668.1 GCA_020722685.1 Caldithrix sp.
CAAAAAAAAGCACCTAGGTTTTTGACCTAAGTGCTTGATTCATATGGTGCGCCCGGAGCGATTCGAACGCCCTACCCTCTGGTTCGTAGTTAGATATTTTGCCTTTTCAGCGGGTTTCATGATTAAATCCAAACTACACTAAAACAATATAAGCTATTGGAATAAAACAAATATGTTGTTTCATGCTGTACCAAGCAGAACCATGCAGTATTATGCCAAGTGTAACTCAGGGTGTAACTCAGAAATGAAGAGGTGGATGGCATGGGTGACTTGAATGCACGGCAAGTTGAAAGCGCGAAGAACGACGGCGACACGGATTTCACGACATTGAAGGACGGCAACGGATTGGAGCTGAGGGTTAGAAAATCCGGCTTGAAAACATGGTTGCTGAGATACCAGTTTCAGGGGAAAAGGAAGACCCCAAGCATCGGGGAATATCCAGCCGTCTCACTAGCGAAGGCAAGAGAGATTGCCGAGGACATGCAAAGGCAGTTGCGTAAAGGCATTTGTCCAGTTGAAGCCGCTAAAGCACAGGCTGTGTTACATGAAGCGAAACGTATAGAGGAAGCTGCCGAACGCGCACGACTTAAAGAGGCCGCCCGCATCGAGCATGAAAGCCGCCGCCTTTTCGGTGACACCGTGCAAACTTGGGCAGAATTGGCATTGGCGAGCCGCAAGGATGGCGGCAAGGAAACCATGCGGAGGCTCGCCAAGGACGTGCTACCAAGCCTTGCAGACAAGGAGCTCGGCAAGATCACCAAGGCGGAGTTACTCAACATCTTGGACAAGGTGAAGCTACGCGGCAACGTGCTGGCAAATCATCTTTTTGGGGACCTGCGCCAATTCTTCAACTGGTGCTATGACCGTGAGCTGATCGAAAAGCATCCGCTACAAGGCATCAATAAAGCCAAGGTCGGCGGAGCGCAGCCTGAAAGGGATCGCGTGCTGGCTATGGAAGAGATCAAAATGCTCAAGGACAAGTTGCCGGATGCCCACATGGAAAGGCAAACTGAGCTGGCGATCTGGTTGATGCTCTCTACCCTCGCCCGTGTGGGTGAGCTGACCCAAGCCCGTTGGGAGTATATCGACATGCAAGCCGGGACATGGATCGTCCCTGCGGGCAATAGCAAAAATGCCAAGGAGCACACCATCTTCTTGTCAGCGTTCGCACAGCGCCATTTTGAAGAGCTAAAAACCATCAATTTTTGGTCGGATTGGTGTTTTCCATCCACGCGCCATGATGGGCATCTGTGCCTACGCTCAATCAGTAAGCAAATCAAAGATCGCCAACGCGACACAGCGCTATCCAATCGCAGCCTGAAAGGCTTGGGGGCATTGACCCTGCCCGGTGGTGGATGGACACCTCACGACCTGCGCCGCACGGGGGCGACCATGATGGGCGAGCTTGGTGTATCGAGCGAAGTCATTGAGCGTTGCCTGAATCACATTGAAACTAGCAAGCTCAAGCGCACCTATCAGCGGCATGA
>DYKH01000177.1 GCA_020722685.1 Caldithrix sp.
GTTTTCGACGATTTCTTTTTGTCTAACGAAAAACCATCTGAATTAGACGCATCACATGTGGACTGGGTCCAAGACGCACCTATGATTGCCCCAAGACAACCCGAGGTCGATGGCTTGACCGGTTTTAATACAACGATCATGGGCGGTGCGCCAAAATACGGCAACACAAACGTAAATGGCGGCACGCTTTTGCTCTATGGTGGTCCGTCGGTAGGCACTGGCACATCCGTTGTTCAGATTGCAACCGCACCTGGCACAACCAGCGGAACTAACTGGAGCTCGCCAAGCGCAGCTCTTACGATTGATGGAGCTGGCAACCTCACGCTGGACAGAGGCACAAGCACCACAATACGCAGTCTAACCTATGTATGGCCGACCAACCAAGTTGCTGGCGCTCTGATGAACGGTGGTTCAGGTACACTGACATGGACCGCACTGCCAATCGAGGTGGGCTTTGCATGTGGTGATGAGACAAACGCCATCACAGTTGGTACAAACAAAGTTACATTCCGTGTTCCATCTGCGTTCACACTTACTGCTGTGCGCGCTAGCCTGGCGACTGCACAAACAAGCGGCAATATCTTCACGGTCGATATCAAGGAAAATGGCACCTCAGTACTATCGACTCTTATTACGATTGACAATACCGAAAAGACCTCCGTTACTGCGGCTACTCAGCCGGTGATCAGTGACAGCGCAATCGCCGACGATGCCGAGATCACGGTGGACGTCACACAAATCGGTGATGGCACAGCCAAAGGATTGAAAGTATGGCTTATTGGGCATCGCTAATACTTAGACTTAGGTGAATAACAATTATCGAATATGAGTGATAGATTCCGTAGCCATTTCTGGGGCATTATCGAACGCGTCATAGCGCTTGCGATTCTTGGCGCATTTGGCCTGTGGATCCGGGCTGAGGTGCAGGTACCGCTACGTGATTATGTTACCGCCAAGGAACACGCTGCTGCGATGTCGGCAATCGACGAGCGCTTGCGGCGCGTGGAAGACGCGCTCGCTAATAATTACGATTTCCAGCGTGAGGTTCTGCAGCGCCTCGCCAGGATTGAAGCAAAAATAGAGGAGAGAAAATAAAATGTATGGTCTATTGTCTTTTCTGAGCGAACCAGGCGGGAAAGTGTCCGCTACACGGATCGGACTGTTACTTGTGATCCTTTTAATTCTTTTGCCGCGTGCAATTGTGGCGTGGAAAACCAGCCAAATGCCGCCGCTGTCATGGGAAGAAACAAGCATGGTCCTCGGGGCACTCGGTGTTAAAATGCTGCAGAGACCAAAGGAAACGTTAAATCGAACATTTCCGAAACAATGAAAATAATAGTTAGCTTTCTCTTAGGTGCTGGTGTTGGCATTTGTGGAACTGGCCTGTTAGGTGCCATTACTGGTAACAGAGCATTGATAGCGTTACTTTCGTTCTATGGCGGCGTGATAGTGAGTTTCTTCACTTTTGTCTTAATGGCACAAGCCGCCAAAGACGAATAAAAAAAGAGCCATGAAATCACTAAACACATACTTCAGAGGAAAGCGCCGGAGGCGTTCAAATGCGCATCCCGGCTTTAAAGCTGTTGCGACATCAATCGCCCGCCGTCAGCATCTACCGATCGAACGCGCGCGGGCAATTCTTGCAGCTCGAACGCGATCTGCTTCGGCTGCAGCTAAACGGCGCAATCCGCGATTGCGTAGGGTTAAAGGTTAAAAGATCAGGGTTTGTTCTTTGCCATAGGCGTTTCGGGTGAAAACAAGCGTAAAATCGCCAAAGCACAACCTTGTTGTTGTGTCTGACTTGCATTGCGGTTCAAGGTTGGGGTTATGCCCACCGCGCGTCGTACTGGACGAGGGAAACCGCGTATCACTTAACGAAGGCCAGGCCCAGCTTTGGGAATGGTGGCAAGAGTTCTGGGGAAAATGGGTGCCAATGGTGACAAGAGGCGAACCATACGATGTAGTCGTCAATGGCGACGTAGTTGATGGAGCGCCTTATAATAGCACCGCCCAGATGAGCGCTAATCCATCGGACCAAGAACGAATTGCCATTGCCTGCCTTGAGCCGATTGTTAAAAGACTACATTCTGTCGGTGGCTCGCTCTTTATGATCCGAGGCACGGAAACGCATGTAGGTAAATCAGCGGCGGACGAGGAACGTATTGCGCGTGCCTTGGGAGCTAAGCCGGACAAAACCGGCCATTACGCCAGATGGGACCTTTGGAAGCGCGTTGGAGAAGGGCTGGTGCACATCTTGCACCACATCGGCGTAACAAGCAGCAGCGCCCACGAAGCAAGCGCGGTCAATGCCGAGCTGACTGCGGCTTACTACGAGGCAGCGCGTACTGGGAAACAACCGCCTGATGTGATCATAAGGTCGCATAGGCACAGAGCAATTAAAGTTGATGTGCCTGTGCACACAAAACGGCATGGTGTACAATTCGCTTCTGCGGTGACGACACCAGGATGGCAACTGAAGACGCCGTTTTCATGGCGGATCGCAGGCGCCAGACAAACGTTACCACAGATAGGCGGCCTTCTGGTGCGTCAAGGCGATAGAAGCCTTTATACGGAATTTAGAGTATGGAGCATCGAACGAAGCGAGACAGAGGTATAACGTACGCCCAGTTCATGGCGTTGACTGAGTCTATACTCGCGCCACAGAAACCTGAGAACAGTTTTACGTTGGCCGAGTATCGTGAGTGGGCAAGACAGAATGGGTTTAACTTTAATGACTCATTCTTCCGGCATCGGCTTGATAAGGCCGTGAAACAAGGCAGATTACAAGTTACAAAATGCTTGATCCCAAATGAAGAAGGCGTCCTCCGAATCACAAAATGTTATTACTTCCCAAAAAACAATGGAAAAGCTCGACCTGTTGAAACAATTTATGCAAACAGTGCGAGCAGACATAGAACAGCTGCCCAAAGTCAAAAGATTCTTGGGCGAAGATATGATAAAAATCCTGGAGAAGAGATACAATGAATATAAACAGATGGACTCAAATGCTTGCAACTGCAGCTCTGGCTGTGTTGCTTGTAAGCTGCGCAACTGTGGACAAAACTCTAATCGGCACAACAATCATGGTTGATCGTCTGATGTCAAGCTGGGCGAACTACGTCACTGAAGCTCGCGGAACTCCCGATTTCCCGAAAGATGTGCTGGCCGAGCAAGAAAATACGGTACGGATCCTGTACCGGCGATATCAACTTGCCTGGCAGGCATACGATGCATTACGTCATATGCCGGATCCGGAAGTGAAACAAGATGCCGCTGCCGAGCTTGATGAAACAGCGCAAAAGCTGGCGGCGACTATAAAACAGTCTATGGATTATGGATATACTAAGCATATTAATAAGAGAGATAGTCATTAACGCTCCTGCTCTAGCTCTTGAGCTAGTCAGGCTGTTTAATAAACCTGAAATCACAGAACAGGACTGGGAAGAAGCACGTAAACGCGTGCGCAAGTCCTATGAAGATTATATCAAGGAAGCCCAAGAAAATTCTAAGTGACTATGGAAGCGTTACCGCAACGGCAGAACTGTTGTGATTCGACCTGTCAAGATGTCGTAACTGTTGCTGTGCCCGGGCCGCAAGGGCCAGCTGGCCAAAACGGTGCGCCAGGAACTAACGGTACCAACGGCATCAGCGCATTTACGCATACAACTGCAGCTTTCACGATGCCAGCGGTTAGTTCCAGTGTTACTGTGTCAGTTGGAGAAAACCGTTTCATGGCCGTCGGTATGCTTTTGCAGATCGAAAACTGCGGGTATCTGTTTGTAAGCGCTTTACCAGGAGGGGTTACAACTTCGGTGACACTGGTCAACGCTGGCACGGCTGGCAACGTAATACCAGGCACGTCAGTGCCGTCTGGATCGCTTGTCTGCCCGTCGATAGCAAGTAGCATCTCATGTGCACCAGACGACGCTTATTACTGGCTCAGGCACGCCGATACTGATCTGCCTAATGGTGTCGCGCTCGATACAACAAACGGTTATCTGAAGCTTAGCGGTGGTACGGGCATTCCAGCTGGGGTGAACCAGATCCCAGATGAAGACATCGAGTATGACGAGCAAAATCTTGGCACAGGCACAACGATTAACTGGAATACTGGATTTAGGGTTTTCTATAAATACCTGACAGAAAATGCTGCGCTGACATTCTCAAATGAAGTGGGTGGTAAGCAGATTCTTGTCATTGTCCGGCAAAACACCACCACAGCCTACTCATGCTCGTTTACGCCTACTACAGGCACAATCAGATGGGCCGGCGGCACTGCACCTAACTTAGCTTCAGTTTCGCTCGGTTCATATAACGTGTTCAGCTTTGTTAAATCGAAGACCGCAGACGTCATCATAGGCACTGCTTTGACCAATGCTTACTGATTTCCCATACTGGCAATGTACAGGCGGCTACCTATGGCCGTCATGCACGATGGGCAACGGCAACACCTTCCCGGGCAGCAGCACTTGGATATGGGCCTATCCACGTGTCCCGGCTAATCAGAACCGGTTCGTTATCACGGCTTACAACCCAAACCCGTTTAGCATGGAAGTGAAATGGACCGAATTCCCATCTACTCATGTAAATGGGCCGCCGGTATCAACGACCATAGGACCATATGCGTCAGCTGTTATTGCCAGTACATGGGACGGGAGCCTGGTAGCTGACTCTACAACAGGCGAAGTGTGGGTGAACGGGTCCAAACTCGGCGACATACAAGGGGAGTTTGACGCGACATGAGACTCACTTTACCAGAAGATGTCAAGCGTCGGTTTCCCTCTCTGCGCCAGTGGGGTCAACTGATAGTGCAGAGGTTGGAATCTATAACGCAGGAAATCTTCGCTCGCCTTGAAACCGAGATCGAACGACTTGAAGATTTGATCCACAGGGTTAAGCAGGATTCTGACTCGTCCTATTACTGGGTCACGAACTATTACTCTTACGTGCCGCCGAACGCGCGCGTTATGTCAAGGTTCCGAGACGGTTATGTCAAGATTAAAAAGGGCGAACCAGCGACGATCTCAGTCATACCTGACTGGGACATTTATCGTGAGCAAAAAGACGTTACGGCGGATAATGAAATTAACTGGTCTCATGGCACTTTGTTCTACGTGGAGCTTAACGGGAATACAGCTTTAACATTCAGGAGCACAATCACCGGTAAAGAAATCATTGTCATAGTTAAACAGAACGCTACTACCGCTTATGCTTGTACTTGGCCGGTTGACGTCCTTTGGCCTGGTGGTACTGAACCTGATTTGACCACGGTTGGCTTAGGATCGACCAATATTTTCACTTTCATCCAATACGAAACGAACATGGCACCTTATATAGTCGGTTACGCAACATTGAATGCATCATGACGCGCGGTGATACAGTCTTTGATGGTTTTACGCAGCTGCTCGGTGGTATGGACGGCTCTATTCCACCGGACGACGCTGCTATGGCCAATAGGACTGCATTTGCGGTCAATTCGGTACATCGTGGCGGATTCATAACTCATAGGCCCGCCCTGTTGAGTCGGTCTTTGGATTTTCTCGATGACGAGACTTTGCATAGCCTATTTCTTGGTAAATTCCAAGGTGCCACCGTCTATTATCCTGACCATGGCGCGCCTGTACTTATTGTGGCGATCGGCGGCAGATTGTTTAGGATCGAAATTTACGCAGACTATCAAGTGCTCGAAATAAGCATTCCAGATGATTACAACAGTTCATTGCTGGAACGCTGTTGGTTCTTTCAAGCCGAGAAATGGCTTATCTGCCAGGATGGCGAAAGTGCGCCCATAATCTATGACGGCGAAAGAAGCCGTCGAGCTGAGCCCAATGAGATTAAAGCCGGCACATGCGGTGTTTATGCGTGGGGAAGGATCTGGTACGCCTTGCCAGATGGCCATAGTTATCGCGCCACAGACATCGTGTACGGATCAGGCAACAGAGATGACGTCCTAAAAGAGACTGAGTGTGAGTACCTGACTGGAGCTGATTTTGTCCTTCCTAATGTAGCAGGCGAAATCCGGGCTATAGTTGTGCCTGGAATGATCGACAATGCCACTGGTCAAGGCCCTGTCCACGTTTTTACTGAGAACGCAATATTCAGTTGTAATGCACCTTTGGACAGAGACAGCTGGTTTGACATGACCAATCCGCTTCAGACTATCAGTCAAAATCAACACGGGGCATTGAGTGACCGGGCTTGTGTGGTGGTCAATGGTGACATTCTCATGCGCGCTCTGGACGGTATCAGAAGCTATGCAATCGCCAGACGCGATTTTGGTACCTGGGTTAACACGCCTATAAGCAGGGAAATCGACGCTTTCATCGCAAAGGACAACAAACCGCTTCTTCTTTATGCCAGCGGCTGTCTCTACGATAACCGGCTGTTGATGACTTGCACACCGTTTAAGAAAGGCCAATACGGCGTTTTACATAAAGGACTTGTCGTAATGGATTTTAATCCTATTGCCAGTTTCAGAGATCGGCGGCCGCCAATCTGGGACGGGCTTTGGACAGGATTGGATATTCACCAGGTCTTGGTTAGCACTTACCTCGGTGTGCAGCGTTGTTTTATTTTCGCTCGCGACCAGAATGGTTATGTCACCCTCTGGGAATTCGACCAGACAGCGAAGCTGGATAACAACAGTAAGCCCATCGAATGGATGTTTGCTACAAGACAAATGAACTTCGACACGCCACTTGTTGCTAAACGACTCGGCAAAGGCGAATTATGGGTTAATGACTTGTACGGTCAGGTTGACTTCGCGGTCGAATACAAGCCTGACGATTATCCATTCTCTGCGTCATGGGCGAGCTGGTCGGAATGTGCTAATACAGAAACATGCTCTATCGAAGCCACGCCTGCATCAGGTAAACCTTACGGATGCATTGTACCGCAAAACCGTCCACTGCAATATCGTCCCCGGATGCAATTACCCATGCCACAGGAAGGTTGTAATTTGATGTCGTCCGCTGATCTGTCCATCGGCTACAAATTCCAGCCGATATTCAAAGTGAAAGGATCTTGTAAAATTACCATGTTTAAGGCTGAAGCTTATGTTGAAAGTGACTCGCCGAATTTACATTGCGAGACCGGCAGTTGCGTGACTGCTAGCGGTTGCGATATTGATCCGTTTGAATATAGAGTAGACGTATGACACAACTTTACAGATATTTACCAGGCTTGT
Organism: Caldithrix sp.; assembly: GCA_020722685.1. The sequence continues at coordinate 7,187 of DYKH01000177.1, forward strand.
TCAGCCTTCACTTTGAAGGGTTCCCCGCAGGTTATTGCTATCCGGGCGATCCGAATGTCTTTGCACAAGACCTTTTGCAGTACGTACAGATCTTGCCGAACGCTTCTGCCACGGCCTATTACTGCATAGGGTCAGACATTCCGGGACCCAGTTACCACGGCATGGCGTGGCTAAGAACAAACAGTGGCGATAAGGACGGCTGGTATTATTGGCTTGAAACAGTAGGCGCATGGGTAAGGCCCCATCCTATTCCGCCCTTAAGCAAAGAACGCAAGATTTGGGTTGGGACATTGACCGAACTGCAAACCTACGACTATGGTGATACAAACGCAGTAGGACCAGCTAGTGGGCCGTTCTGGGAAGTCGACAGTGCTTTCGAGGCTAAGTTCCCAGTCGGTGTCGGTCAATTTGCCTCAGCAGGAGCGGTGAACGTGACAGAAACAACGACAAGCACAGGCCTAACAGGCGAAGACAAGCACGTGCTGACCGCACAAGAAATGCCTCTGCACACACACGGCTATTTTGATCCAAGGATAGGAGCAGGTGAAGGCATACAGGGCGATGCCGATCCTAACTGGGTTATGTACAAACACCCAACAAATGAGAATTGCACAGGGACAAGTTGTCCTGCGGGCGAGAATCAACCGCACAATAACCTACCGCCGTTTTACGGTGTATATTTCATCAAGCGAACGGCTAGGATATATTATAAGGCATGAGACTGACATTAAAAGACCTTAAGAATGGACGTGCGCCGCATCTACTTGGCGTTTGCGCCGATGACGGCAGGTTTGTTTCTTGGCTCAACAGCGCACAAGCACGTCTCTTGAACTGCGGGCGGTGGTGGGGAACAGTGGCGCGCGTTCTTATTTGTGGCACGCAAGGCTGTGTTACATGGCCGCGCGAGATAGCCACGATCGAAGCTGCAAGGCTGAATGACACGCCTGTGCCAGTGCGCAATCTATGGTACGAGTTTAGACAGTTTGGTTCAACGCTTGCTTTGTCCAGCCCAGCTAATCGGACTGTTGAATTGATAGATTACGGGATGACGCCAGTTGTGACAGACATAACCGGCACATCGAAAAAGGTCATTGCTTACGCTACGCACTCAGCTGATGAGACGGCGGGTAAAAGAATTCTCGTCCAAGGCAGAGACCAAAATGGTCAGTGGGTAAGGACACAAGACGGAAGCAACTTTGTGGACGGCGAATGGATAACTCTGACCACCACTGGCGCAGTCAGCACCAATTACTTCGATGGGGGTATAACCGGTGTTCAAAAAGACGAAACAACACATGATGTTCTGCTTTATCAGTACGGATCCTCTGGGCCGGAACTGCTGCTTGGCAGGTACCAGCCGAATGAGACCAATCCGTTTTACAGGCGCAGTTACGTGAAGAATTTTAGTAAACAATTATGTTGCGATGGTGTATTTCAGCTTGAGGTAATCGCCAAACTGCAGCATGTACCAGTAAAGGCGGACAACGACTGGTTCATTCTGCAGAATGAGGCGGCATTACAACTCGGTGCGCTTGCGTGTAAATTAGAGGAAATAGGCGAAACCCAACGCGCCGAAGTCGAATTTCGCAAAGCAATACGTGAATTGCAGCGCGAACTGGATACAATGACGGGTCAACAATACACGATCACGGCAAGCGGTCACGGCACAGCGCTGCCGTCGAGAGTGTTCAAAGGTATGATTTAAAAATATGCTTGGCGCACTTGCACTTGGTCTTGGTGGTTTATTTGGTGGATTAGGCGGATTATTCGGCGGTAACGCCAGCTCCCGCGCGCGAAGACGCTTGATAGAAGCGGCTAATCTACCAGGGCTTGATATTGGGGCATTAACTGGCGAATCATTGAGCAATATCTTAGCCAATTTACCGCAAGCTGAGAATGTCGCTGCCCGGATAAACGCTGCCAATGCGCAACAGTTATTAGAGAATCTTGGGGTGGCTATACCGGGATACAGTGGCACAAGAGAAACGGCAATGAAAAGGATAAACGAGTATTTAAGCGGTGTATTACCGGAAGACGTCAGCCAAGCCGTCATGCGGGCAACTGCTGGAAGAGCGATTGGAACTGGCCTTGGAGGTGGTACACCGCTTGCGCGTGCGCTGACATGGCGTGACCTTGGTCGGACAAGTGAACAAGCCATAAGGTATGGTTTGGAATCTTTCCTGCGGACACCGTCGGCATTGCCTTACACCACGCCAATGCAGGTCGGGACGTTAGTCGGGCCCAGCCCTCTCGATCTCATTAATTTGCGTGCCCAGGAACGGGCGCAAAAGCAAAAGTTGCTCGCAGAAGCAGCTGGCCTGAAGGGAGCAACTGGGACATGGGCAAATATATTTGGCCAGCTTGGTGGACTCGGCATAGGCGCAGGTCTACGGAGCATCTTGGGTCTTGACTAGTTCTTAACCTTTAGGCCTGCCCTGGAAGTTTGGTATGAAATATTCAACCTAAATTTGCGGCTATGGACATCGATCTGATCAGACCAATTCAAGTTGGTGCGGCGCTGGTGGAAAGTGCGCAACAGCAAGCCTTGGCGCGGGAAAGAGCACAGTTGGAAGCTCAGCGGCTACTGGAAGAAATGCGCCAACAGAAAATGCTTGAAAACTATAGGAACCAATTA
>DYKH01000178.1 GCA_020722685.1 Caldithrix sp.
AAGTGCAGTGCTCCCTATCTCTCAATGGTAGAGAACTCGAGGTTGGATCCGCCCATGGAATTCAAGCTCAAGGTCGTCAAGATTCTTAAAGTGACATTGGAGGAAGTGTTTCCCCCTAGTCGTCAGGAGTCCGTCAAGGGAGCGCCCGCATTGAGTCCCTTAGCAGAAACTATCAAGTCCGAAGGCCGAGGGACGAAAACATGAAGAAAGTCAAAGTTTCGTTACTCATTCTTTTGCTGATGGCGACGCTGCTGAATTCCAGGGTCTATTCACAAAGAGAGACTGAAAAGACCAGAGGATTTCTTGTCGATTCTCAGCCGCAAGGCGCCATTGTTCATATAGAAAACGAAGTTATTGGTACAACTCCATGCTGGTTTCCATACGAGCTTGCGGGAAGGTACCGAATTTGGGCGGAAAAACGGGGGTATGAAAACTGGTCACGCCGCCTTGAGTTTGGAAATCGACCATTGAGTTCATTACGCTTTTCACTTACCGCCAAGAATCGCAGCCGGGCCACCTGGCGCTCCATGCTGATCCCTGGCTGGGGGCAGTTCTATTCCGAGCGGAAAACCAAGGGAAAGGCGTTTCTAACCTTACAGTTGGCCGCTTTGGTCACTTTGGGTTTTGCGCAATCCACCTACGGCAGTCGTCAGGACGACTATGACCACAGCTTGGAGGAATATCAGCGACTAAATGGATCGCCAACTTCTCAACCGTATGCTTGGCGCGAACTCACTCATGCCGAAAAGGAGCTGGATAGCGCACGTCGTGTTCGCAATGTGCTCTTGTACTCCGTTGCTGCTATTTATGCGGCAAACGTGCTAGACGCTTTCTTTCTGTTCCCCCACAATCTGCGGCAGATTGAGATTCTCGGACGGCCTTTGCAAAAAGTCGAGGTTTCCTTTGGTCAAAACAGAATCACCCTTTCGTGGACCCTTTGATAGTCCAGCGTATGCATTGAGGTGCGATCGCACATTCGCTATTACGATCGAAGTTCAAGCTTCGGCAGCGGGGATGCAAAGGCCGGCAGCAATGAGGCGAGCGATAAAAACTTGCCTCGATCACTTTGTTGAACGGGAGATACGGTGACTGGTTTAAGCAAATTGAGATATTTGGTTTTGTTTTTCGCGCTTGGCGTACCGGCGGCTCAGGCGCAAAGCTATATCATTGGCTGCGGCGACGTACTGGCAATCTCCTTCTGGCAAGATCCCAGTATGAACTTTAACGTTACCGTAGGAGAGGACAGCACCATCTCTTTGCCGATGGGGAGCACTTTAAAAGCGGCGGGTAGTAGCCCGGAGCAACTGGCTGCCGCGGTTGTGGCGCGCGTTGCCTTGTACAATCGCCGGATCACGCACGCAGTAGTGAAAGTTGCGGACTATGGTAGCCGCAAGGTTTATGTGATGGGCAATGTCAGGGTTCCGAACAAATACACATTTCAGGTCATGCCCAATCTGTGGGAAATCATATCGGAGGCAGGCGGGCCGACTGAGAACGCAAACCTGGGCAACGTCATGATCATACGCAACGGCAAAGGAACCGGCGAGCAGACAATCAGCGTCGATTTGGCTGACATACTGCGGAACAAGAGTTTTCATCTGTTGCCGAAGGTGGAGCCGGGTGACAATATCTATGTGCCCGCCGTCGTCGGAAACGTTCCGGGCTCGGGCATGGAGGCAGTGCAAGAGCAGCAGAATGTCCTGTTCATTTATGGTGAAGTCGGTCATCCGGGAGTCATCACCTTTAATAAGGAGCTCACGCTGCTGGAAGCCTTGGTCACGGCCGGTGGGCCGACGTTTCAAGCCGACCTCAGCAAGGTGCGCGTCATTCGCAAAAGAGGCGTGTATTCGTCGGTGATGCGTGTAGACGTGGAAGCCTATGCCGATGAGCGCGCAGCTTTCTTTCTCTCAATCAAAGCAGGAGACATTATTTTTGTCCCAAGGAAAAAAATGTTCCGGGAGAGCTTGTTCGGGGATTTCTTTATGCTGGCCGCCGGAGCGGTTATTACCGCTTTCGCGGTGAGCCTCATTCCGAGGAACTGAAGAAGAACTCATGGCAAACACTCACAGCAGAATAAAAGATTGGCGTATTTGGTGGCAGCTTTTTTGGCGAAAGAAATTCATCTTTGTCGCCAGTCTCTGTTTGGCGATCGCTCTCGGCCTGCTCTATTCTTTCATCACGCCGCCCGAGTACGAGTCCGTCGCCACCGTCATGTATTCGGACTTTGACGTTCTTATCAACAGCTCCGTACGGGTGCCGGGCGTCCCGCAGCGGGAGGACATCGAATCATTCCGGCGCCGGATCACCAGCACGGACTTTATGCTCAACTTGGTGGACAGCTTGGGCATTGACAGGGACCCCAAATTGGTTGCGCAAATCCAAAAATTGCATTCCGAGCATCCGGATGTGAACAAAGAAGAACTCGCGAAACAGGTGTACATCGAACATTTGCAGAAACGGATTTCCACCCGGATGAAGGCTTATAATTTGGTGGAAATCAGAGCGACAGGGAGAACGTCCGAAGCGGCTTTTCGACTTGCCACCTTGCTTACGCATTTGGCCATGGCCGAATCGCGGGAAAGCCAAATCCGTTCTGTGAACATTGCCAGCTCATTTAGCTATCAGCAGCTTGAGATTTACAAGAAAAAGCTGGCCGAGGCGGAGGACGCGCTCAATAGCTTCAACAACGCGAGCGTGAACGACGTGCTCGTCAATGACAAACTGGAGGACGAAAAGCTGCAAGAACTTCACGCCTATAAGATGTCAAGCGAGTTCGAACTGAAATCCAAGCTCGAACAAATCAAACAGCTTCGCGCCCGAGAATTAAAAAACGTCAGCTTGGGCTACAAGCAAGAGGCCGAAGCCGCATTGGGTGATTTACGAGGCCGACTGCTGCAAAGAACCGCAGACTTGTGCCAATTGCTCAAGCGTTTCAATTGGCGCGACGTGGAGGTCATTCAAATTAACGAAGAGATTGCCAATCTCAAGTACACCGCCAATGACCGGATGCGATCCGCTATCTCTGCCTACTATGCCGGCGCTAATCCCGCGATTCCGGAGGCGGCCTCAAAAATGGAAAGCTTGCAGCTCGATGTGGACCTGCTGCAACACGCCGTCTCCATTGTATCGGCGATCCTGCAAAGTCATAACGAACACCTTCGCCAGGCGCCCTCGCGTGAGGCGATAAAGAGCCGCCTCGAACGGGAGGTTGCGGTCAACCGGCAAATTTATGATCTGCTAATGGAACAGGTTCGTGGCGCGCAAATCCGAGAATCGGCCCAGCTCAGAGAATCGCAATTAAAGTTCAAGCTGATTGCACCGCCGCAGGCGCCTCTGGAAAGGGTCAAGCCTCACCGGCGAAGGATCATGATGGTTGCCGTCTGTTTGGGTTGTATGCTTGGCTTTGGAATAATACTCGGACTGGAAACCATCGATGCATCCATAAAAACGGTAGAGGATGCGATCAATTATTTGGGCGTACCGGTTCTTGGCACTATCCCGAGAATCGTGACTCGATTTGAGGAGCATAAACAGAGGCGGGCCAAACGCATTTTCGCCATTGTGCTGCCGATCATGGCCGTTGTCGGCGTCCTGGTCGCTTATCGTGTCTTTATGCAATAACCGCAAAAAAGGCGTTTTCTCCGCCCATTTGGGCACGGATCGAAAATGATTGCCAATTGCGAACAAGTGTGACATGCATGCTTCCCGGTTCGCCGGACTCGCGGCACAATAGTGTATTCAGGCCTTGGCAATCATAAGCGTACCGAGATACATCAAAGAACGAGCATCTACAACCATTCGCGACGATGAAAGGTTAGGAGCAGAACATGGCATTTCCCCTGAACAAACAGCGCATACAACAGATACCTTTCAACCTTCCCAGTATCGGCGAAGAGGAAATTCAAGAAGTCGCGGCGACCTTGCGTTCCGGCTGGATAACCAGCGGCCCGCGTACGACAGCCTTTGAGCAGCAATTCGCTGCTTACGTTGGCTGCCGTTGCGCCGTAGCGGTCAATTCCTGCACCGCCGGGCTGCATTTGGCGCTGGTGGCCTGCGATATAGGGCCCGGCGACGAAGTGATCACCACGCCGTACACGTTTGCAGCCACCGCTGAGGTCATATTGCACACCGGAGCCACGCCGGTTTTTGTGGACGTGGAGGAGGATGGTTTTAATATCAATGCAAGAAAAATTGAAGGGGCGATTACCTCTCGAACTAGGGCCATCATTCCCGTGCATTTTGCCGGCGAGCCGTGTGACATGGATGAGATTACTTCCATCGCCGCGAAGCACAACTTGAAGGTTATTGAAGACGCTGCGCATGCTTTTGGTGCCACCTATAAAGGCAAGAACATCGGCTCGATTAGCGATATGACCGTTTTTAGCTTTTACGCCACGAAGAATCTAACCACAGGCGAAGGCGGGATGATTACCACGGACGACCCAGAGTTGGCGCACCGACTGCGCATGTTGAGCTTGCACGGTTTGTCCCATGACGCCTGGAACCGGTATAGCGCCGCCGGCAAATGGCGCTACGATATAACCGATTTGGGATACAAATATAACATGTCGGACATTCAGGCAGCCATTGGCTTACAACAACTCAAGAAATACCCGGCTTTGCAAGCGGCCAGAAAGGAGCTGGTCAGGGCTTATCGAGAACACTTGATGGACGTCGAGGAGCTGATCCTTCCTTCCGAGGCCAGAAACGGCGTACATGCCTGGCACTTGTTCGTCGTTCGCTTAGCGCCGGGCTCGACGAGCTTGCACCGGGATTCGGTTATCGAGCAGTTGGGAAAATTCGGCATTGGTACCAGCGTGCATTTCATTCCCTTGCATTTTCATTCCTATTACCGGTTGAGGTACGGCTTTGCAGCCGGAGACTTTCCGAATGCCGAGAAAGCCTACGCGGGAGCCATTTCGCTGCCTTTGTATCCGAGCTTGAGCTTGTCCGAGGTTGAGTATGTCGCCAATACACTGAGGGGCATCATAGCAAGTGCGCGGTTGAGAGCCTCCGTTTTCGTGGAAGCAGCAGCATGCTAAAACGACTATTTGACATCGTCTTCAGCATCATCGGGATAATCATAACGTCGCCTTTGATGCTGTTCATCGCCGCCGTGGCAAAACTGACGGACCCCGGACCGGTGTTCTTTAGCCAAGTGAGGGTCGGGCGGAAAGGGCGGCATTTTACCATCTATAAATTTCGTACTATGACCGTCGATGCCCCAAGCTTGGGCGCACCGGTCAGTCGCAAAGAGGATCCGAGGGTGACCTCTCTTGGAAGGCTCTTGCGAGCGACAAAGCTGGACGAGCTCCCACAGCTCTACAACGTGCTCAAAGGCGATATGAGCTTCGTTGGCCCGCGCCCGGAAGTTCCCAAATATGTCATGCTCTATACCGACGAGCAGCGGCAGGTGTTGAACGTACGTCCGGGCATTATCGGACCGGCGCAGATCATCGGGCGGAATGAAGAAGAGATGTTCTCGGAATGCGCGGGCGACACTGAAGAGCACTATATTCGTAACATCCTGCCAGACAAGCTAAAGATCGACATCCAGTATGCTCAAAATCCAAGGCTCTCGAATGACATCAAGTTGCTGCTGAGAGGCATCTACGCCACCATAATCGGCTACATCGGCCCGGTGTGGCTCAAAGGGAAAACCGGCTGGCCGAACCTCTTCATTTTCGATTTGCACTTGGTGTTCATTTCGAACTTTTTGGCCTTTAGCTTACGGTTCGATTGGTCCATACCGCACAGTGAGATGCCGGTTTTTCTCAAGGCCCTGCCAATCGTCGTGACGATGCGAATCCTCTTCTTTCTGTTCTTTCGGCTGTATCAGAGCTATTTTAAGTACATCGGCATCAAGGACCTGCTTCAGATCGTCAAAGCCTGTACCGGCAGCAGCTTGGCGATTATTATCGTCGTCTTCTTCATCGATTTGCGCGTGCATTCCCGCTCCATCTTTCTCATAGATTGGGCATTCCTGATGCTATCCATGGCGGGAATTCGCGTCGTCCTACGTCTTTTGAGCGAAAAAGAATCGCCGGCAAGCTACGCCCCGGTGAACAATCTGCTGATCATCGGCGCCGGTGATGTGGGAGAAATGGTTGCTCGCGACCTAAACAAGAGCAACCAGCCGTACCGCGTCGTCGGTTTTATTGATGACGATCCGGCCAAGGTGGGTACGACTATTCATGGCATCAAGGTCTATGGCGGGCGCGAGGATATTCCGAACGTGGCGCGGATGCTGCGGGCTGATGAGATTCTCATCGCCGTCAACAACATTGCGCCTCATGAGATGCGATCCATTTTAAGTTATTGCGAAAAGGCGAAGGTCAAACATCGCGTGGTGCCGGCTGTTTCCGACCTGGTGAGCGGCAGAATACACTTGGCCAAAATCCGGGACGTGGATGTTTCCGATTTGCTTGGGCGCCAGCCGCTGCGCTTGGACCTGGCGGCCATTGACGAGTTTATTTGCGGAAAACGGATTTTGATTACCGGGGCCGGCGGCTCTATCGGATCGGAGCTTTCCATGCAAGTGGCGAGTCACAATCCTGCCGATCTGCTCTTGTTGGACCGAAACGAAAACTACCTTTTCGAGCTGCAAACGGAATTTAGCGAGGATGTGAAATACAATGGTACCAACCCTAAATTCGTGATCGCCGATATTACCGACATCGGCAAAATCGAGAGGCTCTTTTCCGATTTTCGCCCGCAGATCGTTTTTCACGCGGCAGCGCAGAAGCACGTACCATTGAGTGAGCACAATGCGGATGAGGCGGTGCGCAACAATGTCCTCGGCACCAAGATCATGAGCCTGACGGCCCACCGTTTCTCGGTCGACCATTTCGTGCTGGTTTCCTCCGACAAGGCGGTCAATCCGACCAGCGTCATGGGCGCTACCAAACGGATTGCCGAGCTGTTCATGTTGTCCCTCTCGGAATACAGCAGCACCTGCTTTATCACCGTTCGTTTCGGCAACGTCCTTAACAGCCACGGCAGCGTCGTGCCTCTATTCATGAAGCTCATTCGCAAAGGCGGCCCGATTGTCATTACCGATCCTCGCATCGAGCGCTTTTTCATGAGCATTCCGGAGGCGGTCAATTTGATATTGCAGGCCGTCACGATGGGCAGCAGCGGCGAAATCTACGTTTTGGACATGGGCAAGTCCATCAAGATCGAGACGCTGGCGACGGAAATGATCAAATTGGCGGGACTGAGGCCACATGAGGATGTCGAGATAAAGTACGGCGCTCTGCGTCCAGGCGAAAAGCTGTTTGAGGAGCTGGTTGGCAAGAATGAGATCGCCATGCCCACCACCCATAGCATGATCAAGAAAATTGTGCAACGAGAAGTGGTTGACTTTCCTAAGCTGCAATTGCAAGCAGAAGCGCTCATCAACATCACAAGTAAGGGCAGCCAGGCGGAAATCCTGCGTATGCTGAAAGAGATCGTGCCTGAATACCGGTCGCCAATGTCGCCTTACTCGCGCACTACGCAGGGCGACCTGGACGCCCAGGTTAGAAAGGCGCCGAAGGTCGTTGAAGATCCCATCATCTATGACCTGCTGGAAAAGTCCAAAGCGGCCCCTAAGGAAGAAAACAGCAATTGGGAATGGGAGAGTTTGTTTTAGCACCATTGACACCTGTCAGCCAAAGAACCGGAGAGCTCTGAGCAGGATGAACTTATGTGTGGCATTAGCGGCTTGATAGATTGGCGAGGTTCCTCGTTTGATTCCGTTGCGACGATCAAATGTATGATCGCCGCACTCTCTCACCGTGGGCCGGATGGGCGCGGAGTTTACGCGGACGACTGGGCCGCTCTCGGTCACGCCCGGTTGAGCATTATCGATCCACAAGGTGGTCAGCAACCACTGAGCAACGAGGACGGCAGTTTATGGCTGGTCTGCAATGGCGAGATTTTTAATTACCTCGAGCTGCGCCGAGAGCTGGAAAAAGGCGGGCATCGTTTTGCTACCCATACGGACGTTGAAGTCCTGCTCCATCTTTTTGAGGACGTGGGTGCCGAGCTACTGGATCGAATCAACGGCCAATATGCGTTCGCTATTTGGAATCGCCGCCGGCGGCGGATGTTTCTGGCCCGCGATCATGTGGGTATCTGCCCGCTGTACTATTGGCACCGCCACGGGCTGTTCACCTTTGCTTCAGAGATCAAAGCTCTGTTCCAGGTCGCTTGTATCCCGCGACAGGTCAATCCCCAGGCTTTGGCCCAGACTTTTACCTTTTGGTCGCCCTTGCCGGGAACCACTCCGTTTCAGGAGGTTCACGAAATCAAGCCCGGTTGTTATCTGTGGGCCGAGGATGCCAGCTTGCGTGAGCATCGCTATTGGTCGCCGGAATCGCGGGTCGAAGCGGAACAGACCATCCGCGATACTCGAATCGCTGCGGAGGAGGTCGGCTCCCTGTTAGGCGACGCAGTGCGACTCCGATTGCGTTCGGACGTGCCGGTGGGAGCGTACCTGAGCGGCGGTCTGGACTCTTCCATAACAACTGCTTTGATCAAGACTAAAAACAACAACCGGCTGCGGACTTTTTCCGTCGGCTTTGAGAACCCACATTACGATGAGACAAAGTTTCAGCATCAGGTCTCCCAGCACCTGCGCACTGATCACGCCAGCTTTTGCTGCACCGACAAAATGATCGCTGAGCATCTGGCCGATGTGGTTTGGCATGCGGAAAAGCCGCTCCTGCGCACGGCGCCAGTTCCGCTTTTTCTGCTCTCCAAATTGGTCAACGATGCCGGGTACAAAGTGGTCATAACCGGCGAGGGAGCGGATGAGTTTTTCTCCGGCTACAACATCTACAAGGAAACCAGACTGAGGCTTTTCAACGCCCGGCAGCCTGGCTCCAAAATGCGTCCGCTGCTATTCAAACGGCTCTATCCGTACCTTGATGCGAAAGGTGACCGAAGCGCCTCTTATTGGCAGCGCTTCTTCCAACAAAGCATGCTTGACGCGGCGGATCCGTTTTACTCGCACCGCCTTCGCTGGCAGAATGGTGCTTTTTTTCTGCAATTTCTCACGTCGGAAATTCAGGATCAGCTCCGTGGCTACGATCCCGTCGCCGAGTTGGCTCTACAGGTGAACGGACACTTGCAGCGGCATGCGCCTCTGGCTCGTGCTCAGTTCTTGGAAGCGTATGTCTTTCTGGGCAGCTACTTGCTGTGCTCGCAGGGGGATCGCATGCTCATGAGTCACAGTGTCGAAGGCCGCTATCCATTTCTCGATCGCCGGGTCATCGACTTGGCGGACCGCTTATCCCCGACGCTCAAGCTGAAAGGCTTGAATGAGAAGTGGATTCTGAAGAAGGCCTTTGCGAGCTTTTTGCAGCCGTTTGGTTACACCCTCCATGCCGAGCTCGCTACGAGCGCAAAGAAAGGAAAAAAAGCCCCTGAAAGGCATGCGGAGTTCTGCCGCGTCCATTCTTCATGGACAAGGCATTTCCCAATCAGAAAAAAAACTCGAGTGCATCTTTCGCAACAATGGTAAATGCTTTGTTGGCGAAAAGGCGATGAAAGTTGGAGACAACTCACCATTCTTTCCTCGCTCATTGAAACCACATGATCTCAAAAGGGCGATACGATAAACCTAGTGGTGGGACAAGCATTGTTTTAAATGATTGGACATTCTGTTCAGCTAAAATCTGCTCATTAGCTTAGAATTATAGCGGCATAAGCAGTCTGCTATACGAAATCAATTCATGTGCTTCAAACGGCCAATATAATTTGAACTTAGCAGCCACTTTTCTAAGTTGAATGCCTAATCATTTTGTTTTAATAATGCAAGAATAAATT
>DYKH01000032.1 GCA_020722685.1 Caldithrix sp.
TAAGACAGAATGTTAACAATTGACAATTGACCGTTGAACGTTGACTATTGCTCTTCTAACTGATGAATTCAAAAAGCACGTGAACGATCAATGTTCAACGGTCAACAGTCAATTGTCAATGTTGAAAAGCCGAGATCTCACATCGAATCAATAATCTTTTTCACCACCCGATGCAGAGTCGGTCCTGTCTCCGGGCCGAGCGAATTGACCTCGCCATAAAAGCCCTTTTTCGAGCCGTAGGTGTACGGCTCCTCGGTGTCCCAGTGGGACTTGGGCATGATGTAGCCGACCTCATCATTGGCCAAGCCGATGATGAAATTATATTTTCCTCGCATCATTTCCCGCAAAGTCGGCAATTCTACAGCGCCCTCGGGATAATCCGCCCCTTGCGGTACCTCGATGCCGCCGTTCACAAGCTCAGGGTTGATTTCGCCGGGAATCGTTAGAATCCAGGCATCGCCGATGGTTAGCAGGTTGACCTCGCTGCGCATCTTGTTGAGACCTACAAAGCCGCGATGGGAGATGCCGAGATAGCCGCCGAGGAGAAACAGCTTGTTTTGCACTTTGAACTGGAAGGTTTGGGCGCGCAGACGCATGGGCGGATCGTTCAGTGTGTCCCAAGCGGCGTGCTCGACCGCATTCAACACGAGATCGGCCAAACGATAGCCCTGCGCCCGGGCTTTGTCAAAGCTTGCCTCTTTGAAATCTTTGCCCAGCCAAGGATCATGCACCGTCACGCCCAAAGTGGTCATCAGCCCGCCGATGGCGCCGTTGGCAAAAATGGCCGTGCCACCGATGCCGGGGCGCTTTACCTCGCCGTCATAGACGATGCCCTTCTCAATTCCGTCCAACCAATAATGGCAGAAATCCGCAGTGACTAAAAGATTCTCCGAGGACAGCGTCTCTGGATGGTTGCCCCAATTCAGCAAGAGCCCAAAGGTGGAGTCGGTTTCACCGTCGCAGAATTGCATCATGTGTATGGCATCGTCCAGTACGCGCGGAGGACGGCTGTCGCGCACCAAGTCTTTGGCGGTGCTGTCTATTTTCGCCAATCTGATATAAGCCGGCTTGCGGCTCGCAAAAGCCAAACCGACGGCCTTGGCTGCCTGCTGCTGCACAAAAGTACAATAGTCCTTATTGACGCCGGTCCTGTAAAATTTTGGCCCCCACAGACCCATCAAGTCCGGAACCTCGTGAACGTGAGTGGAAGAGACAATGACGTGGTCGATGTCCCGGTTGCTCTTCGCTACCAGCTTGCGCACGGCAATGACGTCATCGTGGAAAAAGCCGATGGCATCCAAAACTACCAAAGCGACGCACAGATTTCCATTGTCCCATACAACGGCGCGCGCCCAAAGATCATCATGTACGCCGGCGGCAGGGCGATTATTGTGAAAACCTGCCAGCCAGTAGGCGTCAAACTTTCCGTTGCCGTTCTTGTCAGCATACGAATCGCCTTTGTCCGGCTCATAGCGTGCATTGTGGTTGGCATCTACCCAGGTGTCTTCGATGGTCGGGGTGATGGGGGCTTTAGCCACGCCGATTTTAAGTGTCCCTGCCGGTGCAGCCATCGCAGAAGTCTTTGCCGGCAAACTGATGTCCAAGCGATAACCGGAATTCCGGTCACGCGTGTTCCGCAAACCCGCGCCAGCTCCTAACAATAAAAGGATGACGATGACGACAAAGATGACGATGAAGGTTTTTTTCATTGGGCTTCTCCTGCATTATCGAAAACGATTTTTGTCAAGCTTTTTCCAGTGGGTCCGATTCCTATGTAGTCGATACGATAGCTTTGATTTGTCTAAGCGGCAAGACCGAGATCTTGTCTGCGAGCGGATAGACCTTGTCGCCAGGATAGACAATCCACAAGTGCTCCAACTGCAGGTCCTACATGGAAATGGTCATGGATTTCGTCAATGTTGGGGAATCCATATATTTGAATTCCATGCCCCATTCTTTGCCGCCTTTTTGCCAGAAAAGATCGATCTCTACTCCGGAATGGCTGCTCCAAAAATAGAATTGCTGATCTGTGGGTTTGACGATTTTGCAGACGCTTTCCAGCACAAAACCTTTCCAGGAAGCTCCAAGCTTTGGATGGCCCAAAAGCTGTTCTTGGGTTTCTATGGACATTAAGATATGAAAAATACCGGAATCATGCAGATAAATTTTTGACCCCTTTACCATTCGCTTGCTGATATTGGCAAACCAGGGTTGTAGCAGGCGGATCATGAACGTGCCTTCGAGAATATCGACGTACCTGCGAATGGACATGTCGGAAATGCCGAATGAACGACCCAGCTCTGCCGAGTTTAGAAACTGGCCGTGGTAGTGACTCAGCATAACCCACAAGCGATGTATTGTTCTCGCCGGTATTTGGATGCTGCGTTGAGGGATATCGCGTTCCAAAAATGTTTGAATGCAATAGCTGCGCCATAACAGGCTTGCCTCATCGGTCTCAGATAGGAATGACTTGATAACCGCCTCGAAGCCAAAGAGCATTGGCGTTCTCCATTTTTACATCCGATAAGCCAAAGCCGCCAAGCTGATAATAACCGATTCTCCCGGCCAAAGTTTCGGAAGTGTGTTTGGTCAGGTTTGGCGATGCACTGCCGAGAAGGAGATAGCTCTGTTTCGGCTTGGTATCAAGGAGATGACGGAGCAGCGTGAAAAGATGCGGCGCTCGCTGCATCTCGTCGATGATGATCAAGCCTTCGAGATTTTCCAATGTCAATTGCGGCTGGTCTAATCTTGCCAGGTCCCGGGGACTCTCCAGATCAAAATAATGATCGAAAGAGAATTGTTGCGCCAAAGTGGTTTTGCCGCATTGTCGCGCCCCCGGCAAGGCGACCACAAGAAATAGACCAAGAAGTTGGCTGATTTCGGCGATGTCCCTTTGGCGCGGAATAAGCATGAGCGTTTCCTTGAAAAATCCAATAATCTGCTCGAGATTTGTAGAAAAGGTTAGGCAAATTAGGCCAAAAAGTCAAGTGGAAACTTGGGAAGATCGGGTGTGCAAACGTACTCAAACAAAAAACTTCTTGCATCGGGCGCTACCAAATGGTATATTTGTCCGCAGTACATGGTCAAGGCGAGCGGTGCCTCGGTGAATTGTGAATGAATGTGCTCTGAAACCCACCGCAACTGTGGTTCTTATGCGATATGCGATTATTTCCGATGTACACGCGAATTTGGCGGCGCTTGAAAAGGTACTCTTGCGCATCGAAAGTGAGCGTTGCGACCAAGTCATTTGTTTGGGCGACTTGGTGGGCTATGGGCCGTTCCCCAACGAATGCATCCAATTAGTGCAAAAAGTAGCCGCGTTCACTTTAGCCGGCAATCACGATCACGCCTCCATCGGTCTACTGGACTTGGAGTATTTTAATCCTTACGCCAAATCGGCCATCGAATGGACGACGATCACGCTCACGCAAGAAAACAAAGACTATTTAGCAACTCTGGGATTAGACAGACAAGAAGGGGGAGCCTACTTTGTTCACGCAACCCCCTGCCATCCTGCCGACTGGAACTACATCATGACGCTGCAAGAGGCGGAATACAACTTTGCTTGCTTTGATGATCGTGTCTGTTTCATCGGACATTCGCATATCCCAGTTTGTTTTTCTTTGAACGGCGCCGCAAAGACGCACATCGATCGAGTGACGATGATCGAATTCGATGAGAGGAGCCGTTATATTATCAATGTTGGCAGCGTCGGTCAGCCGCGGGACGGCAACCCCAACGCGGCTTTCGGTATTTTTGATACCGACCTGGGTACTTTTCAATTGGTGCGTGTGGCTTATGATATCTTCGCTACTCAACAGGCCATGGTGGCACTCAATTTGCCAAAGTTCTTGATCGATCGAATTCAATATGGACGATGAGAAATTTAGCTTTGATTTTTGAGTCTCAATTGTGACGTAAGGGACAAGTTGTATGGAAATGAGTCAACGGCGGAACGGGAAGAGGTTGGTGTTCTCCGAGAAGACCTATCACAAAATCGGGCAGGTCTTAACGGAGCTCTTGAAGAACTCGCAATCTCAGCTATGTCTTTTTGCCGACATGAATGGTTACCCCATCAACTATAGCGGCGACACCGAAGTAATCGACATCATTAATCTGACTGCTTTAGCGGCAGGGGACTTTTCTGCTACCGCAGAGATGGCCAAAATTATTGGCGGCGAGGAACGGTTCCGATTTATCTATCACGAGGGCGCAACACGGAACATCTATCTGTGTAATGTCGGTGAGAATTATTTGCTGTTGATCGTATTCGATAAGAAGGTGGCTCTTGGGATGATCCGCATATTGGCTCAGCGCACTGTCGAAAAGTTTTCTGCCTTGATCGAGGAGTTGAAAAAAGAAGGGGAAAACGCTGTCCGCTTTGTTGACGATGAATTCCGTTCCCTTTTGGGCAAGCATTTGGACAGTGCTTTTGGTGGCAGATGATTTATGCGGTAGTATGCACGTTGATTGGCTAAGGCAAGAGATCATTTTCAAGATCGTCTATTACGGACCGGGGTTAGGCGGCAAGACCAGCAATTTGGAATATATCCATGCTCACCTCGACCCTGCATTGCGGGGCGATTTAGTCACCCTAAAAACCAAAGAAGAAAGAACGCTCTATTTCGATTTTTTGCAGGTGGAGCTGGGACGCATCAACGGCAAAAAGCCGCGCTTTCATCTTTATACGATACCGGGGCAGGTGCACTACGGCTTTAGCCGAAAGATTCTTTTGCAGGGTGCGGATGCCGTGGTCTTTGTGGCGGATTCGCAGCGCGGTCGCATGGATGAGAATCTTTCCACCCTCGCGGACTTGGAGAGAAAACTTATCCAGCAGGAACAAACGCTCGGCACAATGCCTTGGGTGCTCCAGTACAACAAGCGCGATCTACCGGATATAGAAAGCTTGAGCTTCCTGCAGTCCAAATTGAACTTTTTGGACGTACCCTACCATGAGGCCGTAGCGGTGAAAGGCATCGGCGTTTTTGAAACGCTGCGCTCGACCATGCATCTCGTCTTGGCGAAAGTGTGAACTTTTTTTATAGGGAAATCCCATGAAAGAACTGTCCAAAATGGCGTCCGAAGCTCCGTTAAGCAAACGAAGCCAAACTCCGCTGGCGGATCAACCCTTTCAGGTGATCATCGAAAATCTGATGCAAGAGATCGTGCACTCCGGCAGTTATGAGTCTGCTTGTTTGTTCAACGAAGAGGGACTGCCGTTGTCGCAGTACGCCGGTCAGCAGTCGCTCAGCGAGCTGAGATCAGTACGAATCTCCATCATGATGCATGAGGTGCAAAAGGCCATCAAGAATATCGGCGGCTTGCAGCAGGTCAAAGAGATCATGGTCGAGGATGTCGACAGCAAAAAAATCGTTTTTCGCTTTATCAGCTTTTTCGGCCAAACGGCGATACTCGTTATTGTCGTGCCAGCGCACAAGAGCTACCGGGGCTTGACGAATCGGTTGACGAACACCATCGCCAAGTTGGGAGGAAAGAGCGAAGGGAGGCCGCAGGCGGCATAGCCGTCATTTGCAGGAAGCCCAGCCGGGAAAACCACTGAGCGGGGACTGAGAACAAAGCTTACCGTCAAAGCAAAAGCCCGATTCCTTCGAGTCGGGCTTTTACTTTATGGGGCTGGCTGTTTGATCGCGCAGGAGACGGTAGCTTGCTTGTCCTCAGATTTTTGGCAACGTCCAGGGAGCGCGGTAGGGTCTGGCCACCAATGCCTGAGCTTCGGCATCGCCGACGATCTTTTCGCTATCATCGTCCCATTCAACGCGACGGCGGAGGCGCACGGCGATGTTTGCGAGATGGCATGCCTTCATCGAATTGTGGCCGATTTCAACGTCGGAATTCGGTTTTTGCCGGTTCTTCACGCAGTCGATGAAATTCTCTACGTGCTTGAAATGGTAATCCTGAGATCCGCGTCGCCACGGCTGGGCTTTCATTTTATATTCGCGCTTTTTGTCGATGGCGTCGGTTTCGGAGAATACCTCCCAACCGCCGCGATCGACCACCAGAATGCCATTGTTGCCGTGGAACTCCACACCGTGCTCGCGATCCCAAGGGCCGCGCCCGACACCCAAAGCATGCTCCCAAATGGCAGTGAAGCCGTCGTATTCGAGGATGGCTTGCTGCGTATCGGGAGTTTCTTGCGCGTCATTGGGATAGCCGTATTTTCCGCCCATGGACATGGCGGATTTCGGCGCGACCACGTCCATACCAAAGTTGGCGATGTCGATCATGTGTGCGCCCCAATCGGTCATCAAACCGCCGGCATAGTCCCAGTACCACCGGAAATTAAAGTGAAAGCGATAGGGATTGAACGGCCTCTTGGGGGCAGGGCCTAACCACATGTCGTAATCCACACCTTCGGGAACCGGCTCGTCGCCCTTCGGGGGCAGCTCGCCTTTCCAATCCAAATAGGCCCAGGAGCGGACCAGACGGATTTTGCCCAGCTCGCCGGATTTGACAAAATTAACGGCATCCCGATAGTGGCCGGCGCTACGCTGCTGGGTGCCCATCTGCACGACGCGGTTATACTTGCGCGCCGCGTTGACCATGACCCGGCCTTCTTCGATGGTCAAGGAAAGCGGCTTTTCCACATAGACATCCTTGCCTGCTTGGCAGGCATAGATGGTGGGCAATGCATGCCAATGATCCGGAGTGGCGACGATGACCACGTCCACGTCCTTGCGATCGATGACCTTGCGAAAATCGCCGTATTCTGCAGGGCGCTTGCCGGTGTTTTTCTCTACTTCGTCCGCCACCTCTTTGAGATGGCTTTTGTCGACGTCGCAGAGAGCGACGCACTGCACTTCGGGGATGCGTAAGTGATCACGCAAATCGCCTCTGCCCATGCCGCCGCAGCCGATCAAGGCGACGGATATTTTGTCGTTCGCCGATACTTTCTTTTCCTGCGCGGCGGCAACGGGCGCCGCGGCCGCGGCCAGTCCTGCGCCGGCGGCCAACTTGGTGAATTCGCGTCGAGAATATTCTGCCATGATACCTCCGAGATGAAAATGGGTACAATGAGTTAAGCTTAGATACAAATGTCTGATCGAAAACTTAAAGCGCGGTCATTTCGAGTTAGCACAGGCGAGGGAGACATCTGCTCCGTTCGTAAAATGGGAGGTCGTACAGTAACCTCGACTGTGCTGCGCTCGGGAAGATCGGAAAAGGCTTTCGTTCAGATAAAATACCATTACTGCGGCTTTTGATCTTTGCGGGTTGTGTCAATTTTTAAGAGTGCGTACAACCCACAAAATCCCAGTGCCGCGGTGATGAGCAAGAGAATGGAAACAATCCCCAAAATGATCCCCACTGTCCCCTTAACAACGAAAAAGCCGAGAACAAATAGACAAATTCCTCCTATGGCGCGAATGATACGATCGACTTTTCCTTCATTTGCCTTCATATTAGCCTCCTTCAATTGAGTTTGATCTCATTGGCCAGAAGTAATGGATGGAAATCGGAAAAAAAGTATCGAGCAGAATATTTATCCTTGCCGTAACAGCCGCTGCATGTTTTTCAGACTGGTTGCAATCGCCTGCAAGATCGGTTCCTCCGAACGATCCTGTTCTACAATGTACCAAACCGCTCCGGTTTCCTTGGCTGCGCGAACGATTCCATGCATGTCTAAAACGCCTGTCCCCACCGGTGCAAACGTCTTTTTCTCGCCGCCCGTCATATCTTTCATGTGCAGCAACGGACAACGGCCGGCGTATTTGCGCAAGAAGGCCACGGGATCTTGGTTGCCGTACTGAACCCAGTAAACATCGACTTCGGCCTTGACATATTGAGGATCAGCGGCAGCAAAAAGATGGTCGATCAGCAGCTTGTCTTCCACCATTTTGAATTCAAAGCTGTGATTGTGGTAACAAAGCTGAACATCTGCTTCTTTGAGCTTGGCTCCTATTTCGTTCAGCTTGGCCGCGAATTCTTTGATCCCTTCCACTCCTTTTTCCACGAAGCCTCCCGGCATGGATGGGCAAACGATGTATTTGCAGCCGATTTCTTGATGGAATGCCAATGTTGATTCCAACCCGCTTTCCAGTTGCTCAAAGCCAACGTGGGAACCGGCACACTCCAATTGCAAATCGGTCAATAGTCTTTTGATCTCTTGCTCGGCTAATCCGCCAAAGCCGGCAAACTCTACCGCCTGATAGCCGACTTGGGCAACCTGTTTTAGAGTGCCAGGAAAATCGGATTTCATTAAATCGCGAACAGTGTAGAGCTGCAAGGCGATTGGCAACTTTTCATTTCTTTGCGAGCCACAGCCGGGCAGGATTGCAGTCGATAAAGTCGCTGCAGCCCCAGCAGCCAGGAGTTGTTTGCCAAAGTCCCGCCGCGTCAAGGAATTTTCTTTCATCTTGGCTCTTGCTCCAAGTTTAGGACCATTTTGTAGGATTGAACGTAGCAAAGTCGCAGCTTCGCGCCTTCTCGAAGAGGATGCAAATGATAAGTATGGCGAACGAATTTCTGTCGGGCATTGTAAGAAATTTATGCGAAAAAGCAAAATGGTTTTTACGGGTAGATAGCCACCTAAATCTTGAATTGCTTTTTTAGGTAGTATTTGATAACTTTCCGCTGCTTCAGGGGCAAGATTGCGGAGGTGGCAGCAATGATCATTCAATCAATCTTATGAGCAACGGATGCAAAAGAAAAAGTCACAAGCACAACCCCTGCGGACAATAGTCGGCCGGGCAGAAAAGGGCGATCTATTGGTCGAAATGGAGCTGCGGAATTCCGGTGGTCTGACCATCCAGGTCGAAAGCTCGGTCAGGTCCATGTTCGGCAAGCTCATTTATGAGTGTATAGAAAAGACCATGAGGGGGCTGTCCATCAGCGATGCGGTGGTAAAGGCTGCTGATAACGGCGCGCTGGATCACGTCATCCAAGCGCGTGTAGAAGCCGCCGCCCGGCGGTTGTGCCCAATCGGAGAGCCAGGTGCGCTGCCGGAGCGTAAAGCATCGATTCGCCAGTCGCAGAAGAATCGCCTACGACGCACCCGGTTGTATCTGCCGGGCAACAATCCGGACTTGGCGCTGAACGCCGGATTGTACGGCGCCGACTGCATCATTCTCGACTTGGAGGATTCGGTCGCGCCGGCAGACAAGGATGCCGCCCGGGTTCTGGTGCGAAATACGCTCCTCGCCGTCGATTTTGGGACCTCCGAGCGCATCGTTCGGATCAATTCTCTGGCGACGGATTATGGTGTAGACGATCTGGAAATGATTGTTCCTGCCGCACCGGACACCTTGCTCATCCCCAAGTGCGAGTCGAAAGAGGATGTGGTCGCTGTGGAGAATCTTTTGCGCCGGCATAAAAGTCGAGCCGGCTTGGAGCGCGAGATATTTTTGATGCCGCTGATAGAGTCAGCGAGAGGAGTCATGAACGCCGTCGAAATTGCCGCTGCCAGTACACGAATCGTGGCGCTTTGTTTTGGCGCGGAAGACTTTACCGCGGACCTAGGGGTGCAGCGGACGGTTGAGGGCAAAGAGAGTCTGGTCGCGCGCAGCCTCATCGTTTTGGCAGCCAAAGCTGCGGGAGTGCAAGCCATGGACACTGTCTCTTCCGATGTCCAAGACATGGAAGGACTCGTTGCCAGTACGAAAGAAGCCATTGCCCTCGGCTTTGACGGCAAGGGCGTTATTCATCCCGGCCAAATCAAGCCAATCCATCAAGCATTTCAACCGACGTCGGAACAAGTTGAGGATGCGAAACAAGTGCTGGCAGCCTTGCAGGAAGCCGAAGCGCACGGCTCCGGCGTAGCGGTATTGGGCAGCAAGATGATCGATGCGCCGGTCGTAACCCGGGCGAGGAAGGTGTTGGCGATGGCGCAGGAGTACGCTCGGTAACCAGGAATATGCAATCTGACCAACAGCAAATGCGGCATGACTTTCTCATGAAAAAGCATTCCCAAAAGTTTATGGAAATAGAGCAGAAAGATTCCAACAATATCTCGGAGGTTATTCGGAGCTTCATAAAAGAGGCAAAAAAGATGCTAAAACGCAACTTTGTGGCCGGATACTTGTTCGGATCCTACGCGACCAATAGTTACGAAACTGATTCCGACGTTGATATTTTGATCATCGTTCGAGCCTCCTCGTTGCAAACACGGCAGCAGTTGAGTGAGTTGTCCTCAGCCTATTCTTTAAAATACGACGTTTGCATCTCTCCGGTGATCAAAGACCGTCAGACTTGGGAAAAGAATGAAAAACATCAGACATTGTTCTATCAGGAAATCACTCGAGTCGGGATTCCAATATGATTGAAGCTTCAGCGCGCGCATTGTCCGAATACCGGCTAAGCAAGAAAAAAGAATATCTTCCCTAGGTCTTGAGAAGGTACATTAAATAACAGGCTGTCAACTCACCTTCCTGCACTAAAGAAGTCAAGAGTTCATTGTAGGATCACTATGAATCTAATCGACAACGCCCTCGGCCGTTTAGTGCCGACAGAAATAGATGGCAAAATCCTCCGACCTTTTATGGGCGCACATGCAGATCAAGGAGGCGGGCAAAAATACGGCGGCATTATTCCCGCAGCCAGCAAGCACAATGACAAGCTACTTGGCAGCTTGGATGCCGCTATCGACGCCTGTGAAATCAAAGACGGCATGACCGTTTCCTTTCATCACCATTTGCGCAATGGTGATTATTTGGTGAACATGGTCATGGAGAAGCTGGTGCAGCGAGGACTGAAGGACCTGGTATTGGCGCCTTCTGCGTTGTTTCCCGTGCACGCCAAACTGGTGGAGTACATCGAAAGCGGCGCAATCTCCCATATTGAAGGATCAATGAATGGGCCGATTGGCCGAGCTTGTTCGTTGGGTAAGATGAAAAAGCTCGCGGTCCTACGCTCCCATGGTGGGCGGTATCGCGCCATTCAGGACGGCGATCTGCACATTGATGTGGCTTTCATCGCCGCGCCGTGCGCCGATCCCCATGGGAATGCCAACGGCTTAACCGGCCCATCAGCCTGCGGCCCGTTGGGCTTTGCCTTAGCTGATTCACTTTGGGCGGACAAAGTCGTCGTGGTAACAGACAATTTAGTTCCATTTCCCTGCCATCCATGGAGCATCGAAGGCGGCAACGTGGACTATGTGGTGCAGATCGACTCCATCGGCGATCCGGCACAAATCGTTTCCGGCACTACCCAAATCACTCGCAGTCCTACCCGCTTGTTGATTGCCGAGTATGCAGCGCGTTTCGTTAAGGACAGCGGCATCATGACTGAGCCGAATTTCTCATTTCAAGCCGGCGCCGGCGGCATTTCCTTGGCATTTGTGAAGTACATGAGCGAGTTGATGCAAGAAAAGGGCGTGGTGGCGGACTTTGTCCGCGGCGGCTCCACCAAGTTTATGGTAGACATGCTAAGCGCTGGTTTGACCAAATATATCCTTGACGGCCAGAGCTTCGATCTGGATGGCGTTCGCTCCCTGCGTGACAATCCGAACCACATCGAGACCAATCCGTTTGTTTCCTACAACTATCACACAAAGGGGTGCTTTGCTCAAATCCTCAAAGTATCCGTGCTGGGAGCCACGGAAGTGGATCTGAATTTCAACGTGAATGTCAACACCCATTCCGACGGCTGGCTGCTGCACGGCATCGGCGGGTTTACCGATGCGGCGGACGCCCAGGTAACCATGATCACCGCGCCGTTGGTGCGTAACCGTGTGCCGATAGTCGTCGAGGAGGTAACAACTGCGACCGCGCCCGGTGAAATGATCGACGTCATCGTCACCGAGCGTGGCATCGCCATCAATCCGCGACGGCAGGATTTGTTGGATCGCTTGAAAGGCAGCGGTTTGCCCATCAAAAGCATCGAAGAGCTGCACCAAATCGCCATTGACATGACCGGCGTTCCGGAAAGACCTGAATTCACCGACCGCATTGTGGCGCTGATCGAGTTTCGTGATGGCACAATAATAGACACCGTAAGACAGCTTGTACCAAAGGAATAAAGATTGACTTTTAGAGGCAAAAAACCTATATTCACCGGTCATTTTTGTAAAGGATTTCTCTTTGGAGGCTTGTTTTCATGCCACGTAATCTGGTGATAAAAATTGTGCTCGTCGTAGCGCTCGTCATCGCCGCCGCGGTTGCCATTTATCCGACTATCCAATTGAGCGGTTTGCAGGACGAGGAGACCAATCTCATTCGCAAGATCGGCGCATTGACCGATTTGAAGCGGGATCAAATCGAGGCCGGAATCACCGCAGGCAATCTTGAGGCCATGGTTCGCCGGGCATCCACGGGGGATTCCATGAATCAGGCCTTGGCTCTAAGCGATCAACTGATCAAGCTGAACACCAAAGTCACGTCGGTGGAAGGCAAAGCCATTCGTAGAGGATTGGACCTTCAGGGCGGAACATATATGGTTTATGAGGTCGATCTCCCTCAGTTACTACGCCAACTTGCTAAAGACAAGGACGATCGCTTAGAAGATATTATCAAGGCCACCGAGCGCGAGACGCAGCAGTCTGGCACGGCCTTTTTTGATGCCTTGCAGCAGAATTTCAAAAGCCGGGAGGTTCGGCTGAATCGGTATTTTGGCCGCAAAGGGGAAGCGGATGATGATATTATCAGAACTCTGCAAAAGGAAGCCGATGATGCCATAGCCCGAACCCTTGAGGTGTTGCGCAACCGTGTGGACCAGTTTGGTGTGTCAGAGCCTTCTATTCAAAAGCAGGGCTCTCATCGCATCATCATCGAGCTGCCCGGCATTCAGAACATTGAGCGTGCCAAGAAAGTGATCGGCACCACCGCATTGTTAGAGTTCAAGCTGGTGCGGGATTCGCAGATAGCTGCGTCGGTAATGAATGACATTGACAAGGTACTGCGCACCAAGCGAAAGGGCCAAGATCAGACTCAAACAAGCGAACCCGCAACTGCCTCTGCCGATACCAGCCAGATTGTGGAGGGAAAGAAGGCGGAGGAGAAAGAGGTCAGTCTGAGTGAGCTATTTGGCGATCAGCCGCAGGAAGGCGCCGAGGCTAAGGAAGACACCTCGCTTTTGGTGGATCAACAGACTTTTGAGGAAAAGCCGTTCACCTCTTTGCTGCGCGGCTTGGGTGGACGCTACGGCGATGTCATTTCCGTGCCGATACAAAATGTGCGGGCCATTCAACGCATCCTACAGATGCCGGAAGTCCAGGCGGTGATTCCCAAGGACTCCGAATTCCTGTTTGCAAACAAGAGCGTTGTCTACGATGGCACCGAATATCAGCGCCTCTATTTTGTCAAAAAGGAGGCCGAGCTGCGCGGCTCGATGCTGACCAATGCCGATGTGCAAATAGATGCAGGTTCTTCCAGCTTGCGCGCTGGGCAGGCGGAGGTGCACATGGAGTTGAACAGCGAAGGCACCAAAATTTTCGCGCGCACCACCGGTATGAATGTAGGGAAGCAATTGGCAATCGTCTTAGATAATCGTGTCGCTTCTGCCCCCAATATTAAGGAGAAAATCCCCTCCGGCAGCGCTCGCATCGACGGCATGGGCAGCATGGAAGAGGCAAAAGATTTGGCCCTGGTGTTGCGCGCCGGTGCACTGCCTGCACCCGTACAGATTTTAACCGAAAACACCGTTGGCCCTTCCTTGGGAAAAGATTCGATTGAGAAGGGACAGACATCTGCAATCATCGGCTTGGCTATCGTGATGGTCTTTGTGGTTCTTTATTATCGTGCCACGGGCTTGGTGGCGGATTTTGCCTTGATTCTCAACGGCTTTTTTGTCCTTGCGATTATGGCAGGTTTCCGGGCGACTTTAACGTTGCCGGGCATTGCCGGCTTTATTCTTAGCGTGGCCATGGCTATCGATTCCAACGTGCTGATCAACGAACGCATCCGCGAAGAATTGCGCGGCGGTAAGACCCTGCGCGCAGCCATCGACACCGGCTATAACCGGGCCTTCATCACCATTCTGGACTCGAACGTGACTACTCTGATTACCGGAATCGTACTCTACAGCTTTGGCACCGGCTCGGTACGAGGCTTTGCCGTGACCTTGTGTATCGGTATTCTCGTCAGTATGTTCACCGCTATTGTTGTGACGCGATTGATCCTCGACATCGCCACCACTCGATTCGCCATCAAGAAATTGAGTATCTAAGCCTATTCAAAACTGTGTCTCTGAATGGAAAGGCCAACAACCTGTCGAAAGAGTAGGCAGGAAAACGCCATTCAGTTGGATTTAGATTCACAAAATTGGCTTCAAGGAGAAGAAGAACTGTATGGAATTCTTTCGTGCAACTCACATTGATTTTGTTGGTGCAAGAAAATTCGCTTATGCTTTTTCCATTACTACTTTGTTAATTAGTATCGTCTACCTGATCATCAACGGCGGGCCGAAATTAGGTATCGATTTTACCGGCGGGACTTCCATACAGATCAAGTTCCAGAAGAATATTGAAATCGGACAAATACGAAACTCTCTCGGCAACATTGGCTTGGGGGAAGCCGAAATCAAGCACATCGGCGAAGCCAGCGAAAATGCATTCCTGATTCGCGTCGGACAAATGGAGGAGGGCCTGGAAGTTGCGCAAATGATACAGGACGCCTTGACCAAGGCGCTGCCCGATCAACCTTACGAAATCTGGTCGGTAACCGAAATCGGTCCGAAAATCGGCGGCGAATTGAGACGCGCGGCAGTCATGTCCATCATCGTGGCGCTCATTGGCCTACTGATCTATATCAGTTGGCGGTTTGAATTCAAGTTTGCGGTAGGGGCCGTAATTGCTACCTTCCATGATGTGCTTTTTGTATTGGGCATTTTCACCATTATGGGAATGGAAATGTCATTGACGGTTTTGGCTGCCTTTCTCACCATTGTCGGCTACTCCATCAACGACACCATCGTGGTGTACGACCGAATTCGCGAGAATCTGAAAATTCTGCGTCGGGAGAATCTGGCAAACATCATGAACATCAGCGTGAACCAAACACTCAGCCGCACATTGCTGACCGGTGTATCTACCTTGGTGGTGCTGCTGGTTTTGTTCTTCCTTGGCGGGGAAGTGATTCACAATTTTTCCTTTACCCTATTTATTGGCACTGTCATCGGAACCTATTCTTCCATTTATGTAGCCAGCGCGCTGGTGTTGGATTGGCATCTTAGAACTGAAGCTAAAAAAGGACATAAAGCGGTGCTGCGCGCGGCGCGTGGTTGACAGCTCTAACCTAATAGCATGACGAGGAGAGAAGTGCGATGAAGCTTAGAGAACGAGTGGTTGACGGTATTGTGGTCCTTGAATTGTCGGGCAAAATCATGGGAGGCCCAGATGCTACCGTTATAAATGACAAGCTTCATGATTTGGTCGAATCGGGCAGCAACAAAGTGGTGGCCGATTTGGCAAAAGTCAATTGGATGAACAGTTCGGGTCTGGGCATACTGATTAGCGGCCTAACCACCATGCGCAACGCGGGTGGCGACTTGAAACTTGCCGCGATCACCGAGCGCATTCAGAGTCTCCTTATGATTACCAAGCTTCTGACGGTTTTTGATACCTTTGAGACAGTCGAAGAGGCTATTGCAAGTTTTGCCGGGTAAGAAAATGCAAACAGATCGATTGACAGAAAAACAGTGCCATCTATACAATCAGATGTAACGACAGATTTTGAACCAATGCTTCATGATGAGTAGAAGATACAAAAATCCGCCAGTCGAGGAAGCGTTGTGTGAATTCCAATTTATCCCAGGTCAGCCGTGGGATTTGACTGTGCCGGGGTTGGTATACGAAAAGGTGAAGGAAGAATTCCCAGACAAGGAGCAGCAATTTGGATTGGGGATGCAGTTTCGACTTGGTGAAAAAGGTTTTGAGCAGAAGGTTGAGCCAGTTCCACCCCGAATTCAATTTCACAGGAAAGATAAAACAGCACTGGTTCAGGTCGCTCCGGATCTCCTTGTCATTAACCAACTGAAGCCCTATCCTGCATGGACGGAATTTAGACCCAAAATCATTGAAAACCTGGAAAGATATAAGGAAGTCAACAATCCCAAGGGGTTCAAACGGATAGGGCTTAGGTACATCAACAAAATAGATGTCAAAGCGGAATTGATCGAGCTTTGTGATTATTTCAATTTTTATCCTTCTGTACCCAAAGAGTTGCCCCAGCTTCAGAACAGCTTCATATCAAGAATTGAGATTCCGTACCAGGACGGTCGTGATCGACTGCTTCTAACAATCGGTAGCACTTTGCCGAGAAGCTCAAAAACCTTGTCGATAATCTTAGATATGGACTATGTCATGTCTGAATCTGATGCCCTACCGATTCAAAATGCGGGGGAATGGATAGAACAAGCGCATTTATCCATAGAGGAAGCTTTTGAGTGTTGTATTACCGAGAAGACCAGAATGTCTTTTCAGGAGATCAGATAGTGCGCAAGATTGCGAATGAAATTGCATCGCTCTCAGGAAATGGGAATGTCACTCTTCCATGGATAGATCAAGGAACATCCTATTTTTTCGAAGGGGAATTAGAGGCGCAAAGCTCTCAGGTCCCAAGCTCTTCGGCAGTCTCCGCCGACATAGGATTGGAACTTTTTAGGAATATTCTCGAATGGAAACAGCTTCCGGTTACTCCATTGTCAGTCCAAGTCTTCGAGGTGGAAAAGTGGGAGCAAATAATTGAAAAGTTGGATGCGCTTGAGTCTGTTGCCGGTATCTTGAGCGAGTTGACCGTCGAAGAGGCTGCGGTATTCGACAAGGCCACAAAGCGGAGACCGTTTTTTGAATGACTTACGTTCTGGACACAAACGTTGTTACCGCCATTCTAAAAGGCAATGAAAAAGCAAAATCAAAGGCACGAGATGCAATTATAAAGGGTGAAGACGTTCTCATAAATGCGATAAGCTACTACGAAATCAAACGAGGACTGTTGGCGATCAATGCAACGACAAAATTAGAGAAGTTTAATCTCCTATGCAAAAGATTTGGCCTGTTGCTGTTAGGCACTTAATCTATCTTTGATGAGGCAGCTATCATCTATGCAAGCTTGCGGAAAAAAGGCGAGCTTATAGGAGATGCCGACATTTTGATAGCCTCTGTTGTAAAAACCCGAAAATTCACCCTGGTCTCAAATGATTCTGATTTTAACAGAGTCCAAGGCATGAATGTTGAGGATTGGCTCGCATAGTATGTTTTTCGTAAGAAGGTTAACACATCGGGTGCAGTCTCGGTAGTCACCCAAAAACTAAAAGCAACAAACTCCGGACTCAGTCGTTGGTTCGGAGTTTTTTTGCGTTATAGGATTAAGAATGGCTGTAACAATCGTGGTTGGGGCTCAATGGGGCGACGAGGGAAAGGGCAAAATCGTTGATCTGCTGAGCGAGCAGGCCGACATCGTGGCTCGCTATCAAGGCGGCCCCAATGCCGGGCATACGGTGGTCGTCGACGGGGAAGAGGTGGTCTTGCATCAGGTGCCCTGCGGGATTCTGCGCCCTCATACCACTTGCGTCATCGGCAACGGGGTCGTCGTCGATCCGGTGATTCTAATGGAAGAAGTTCGATTCATCGAAAGCAAGGGCATATCCGTCTCCGGACGATTGCTGATCAGCCATCGGGCCCATCTCATCATGCCGTACCACAAGTTGCTGGACAAAGCGCGGGAACTGGCCATCGGCACAAGGAAAATCGGCACCACGGGACGCGGCATTGGGCCGGCCTACGTGGACAAATACGATCGCTGCGGCATTCGCATCGTCGATCTGCTCGACCGCGACACGCTGCGGCGCAAGCTGACCGATAACATCAGCGACAAGAACAAGATCCTTGAGCGCATCTACCAGAGCGATCAAATGGACATGGACAAGATCGTCAATGACTATATCGAGTTCGATCAGCTCATCGACGAGTATGTGACGGACATTTCCGTCTATTTGCACGAAGCCATCAAGGCGGGACGGGAAATATTGATCGAAGGTGCGCAAGGAACCATGCTGGACGTCGATTTTGGCACCTACCCGTTTGTCACTTCCTCGAACCCCATTGCTGGCGGCGCTTGCTGCGGACTTGGAATCGGGCCGACGCAAATTAGCTCGGTGTTGGGAGTCGTGAAAGCCTATACCACGCGCGTTGGTGAGGGGCCATTCCCCACCGAGTTTGACCCGGAGTTCGCCGGCAAAGTTCGCGCCTTAGGAGGGGAATATGGCGCCACTACCGGCAGGCCGCGCCGTTGCGGTTGGTTCGATGCCGTCGTCGTCAATCTCGCAGTTCGGGTGAACGGCCTTAGCCGACTCGCCGTGACCAAACTCGATGTGCTGGACACTCTGGAGGAAATCAAAATCTGCACGGGCTACCTTTACGAGGGCAAGGTCCATCATAATTATCCGGCAGAAATCTGGGTGCAGGAAGGCATGCAGCCCATCTATGAAACTCACCCCGGCTGGTTGACCAGCACCAGAGAGGCAAAGTCCTTTTCCGACTTGCCCAAGAATGCGCAAAGCTATTTACATAGAATCAGCGAGCTGACCGAAACCAAAATCGAAATCATCTCCGTCGGCTCGGATCGCAATCAAACCATCTTTTTACCATGAGATTTTTGGAGGGATCATGATCACTACCACAACTCCATCCATCGAAGGCAAGCCCATCAAGAGTTATCTGGGCATCGTCACCGGCGAAGCCATTATGGGCGCCAACTTGGTACGCGATCTGTTCGCCAGCATCACTGACATTGTCGGCGGACGCTCCGGCGCTTATGAGGAAAAGCTCGCTCACGCCAGGCGAATCGCCCTGGAGGAAATGACGTACCAAGCGCAAAAATTGGGCGCCAACGCAGTGGTCGGTATCGATCTTGACTACGAGGTGGTGCGCGAAGGCATGTTGATGGTCACCGCAAGCGGCACCGCCGTGGTCGTTTAGGCCCATGCTTTTCGGAGGCAAACCCGGAAAGCGGAATTGGCTTGGGTTCCAACTGTCAAACAAGCGCCAGAGAGGTGCCAATGGCCAACATCCAAAAACTTACGTGAGCAAATTCTCGCTTTTCTTGCGAATCTTATGTTTGCCCGGTATCAGTCAAGCCCGTCTCCGGGTATAATTCATCCTGCGCTTTTAACCTTCTGACAATCCAATTCGGGGAGTTGTCGATGGATACTTCTTCCAAGCTCTGCTTAAAGCGTGGTATCTTTCTTCGCCTGTTGGCGAGATTGCTCGCCATTTTTCTGTTTTCACCTTCTTCATCCTTGCCGCAAGTTGTTATCTCCGAAATCATGTTCAATCCCATCGGCGATGAGCGATTGAACGAGTTCATCGAGCTTTACAACACCAGCGCTTCGCAATCCGTTGACCTGAACGGCTGGCTGGTGGGTGATGCGGATAAGCTTGCTCCCATCGTTACCAGGGAACAGGGTACTTTGCTTCAACCTGGGCAGTTTGCTATCCTCTTCGTGCCGGCCTATTATTCCGAAAGCAATGCCTACGAGTCGATCATTCCAGGAGATGCGCTGCGGCTCACCATCGGCCAATCTCTTTTTGGCAGAAACGGACTGGCAAACAGCCGCGGGGAAACGATCTCACTTTGTTCACCGGACTCGGTCGCCGTTTCCTCCTGGCTCTACACCGTGCCCAATCCGGATGGCATTTCAGAAGAAAAGAGAATTCTCGACGCCGGCGATGAGGAGGCCAATTGGGGTCACTCGGTCGCCGCTAACGGAACACCCGGCGGAATCAACTCCATTTCTCCCCGGCGTTGGGATTTGGCAACAGGAGGCGCCGGACTAAGCATCCAGCCGCGCTTTCCTGATATTCAGGAAAGCATTCGGATCTCGCTATGGGTGCGCAATGACGGCTATGTGATGGCGAACGAGGCACAGGTGTCGTTTTATGATGATTTCAATCAAAGCGGTGCCGGAGATACGGAGGAAATTTTGCCCGGCTCGCCGGTGGCGCTGCCAAACCTTGCGCCCGGGGATTCGACCATGATTTCACTTCTGGTGCCTCCAATGGCCTCGGGGGAGCATTACCTGCTTGCCATAATAAATTTCGGCCTCGATCAACTCTTAAGCAACAACGTAGCGAAATTGGCGATTGAAGTGGGAAGTCTGCAGGCGGGATTGGTCATCAACGAAATCATGTACGATCCGCCGATTGGGCAGTCCGAGTGGATTGAGATTCATAATTTTTCATCCGCTGCTGTTGACGTCATGGGTTGGAGCGTATCCGACAGCGATACTGGTCGATCGGTACTTTTGTCAGATTCTTCCTTGGCCATCGATTCCGGGCAATTCATCGTCATCAGCCGGGATTCGTCTTTGGCTGAGGAGATGCCAGCTTTGGGATCAGTTCTCATTGTCGCCAAAGGCCTTCCTTCCCTTGCTAACGAGGAAGATGCCGTCATGCTGATAAATGGTAACGGCATGGTGGTCGATGAGGTTCATTACACGAACGCTTGGGGCGGTGCGAAAGGCAGGTCACTGGAACGGATTAATCCGCAAGTTCCCGCTGATGAGCGCAGCAATTGGGCAAACTGCGTCGATGCCAAGGGCCATACGGCAGGGATGGAAAATAGCGTCTTTACCTCGGTCCCACCGACGAGCGTATCGCTGGCGATCTTTCCCGATCCCTTCTCTCCAGACGCGGACGGCCATGAAGATACGGCAGGAATTTCCTACCGTTTGCCGGCAACCACCCCCAGCGTCAACATCAAAATATTCGATTCCGTCGGACGGTTGGTGAGATTCCTCTGCAATAATGAAGAAAGCGGCTCGCAACGCACAGTCTTCTGGGACGGCAGCAACGACGAGGGCCGGCCATGTCGGATGGGAATTTACATCGTTTTTCTCGAAGCATTGGATGCGAGGAAAGGCGTCATTCTTAGCGCCAAAAAGACCCTGGTGTTGGCGAAGAGACTTTAGCTGTGTACCTTCCCGGAAGCTCGGAGCTTCCGAGACGCTAAACGGTAGCTATGCAACCGAAGGAGACATCGCAATGAAACCAAGAAGGGTTGTCTGCCTACCCCTCCTTTTAGTCCTTCTGCTTTCCAATTGCGTACAGAAGATCGCTCCGGTTCCGCCGATCGCCAAACAGATACCCAAGGCGGATACGCTTTTCGACGACATCCGTGTGGACAATTATTTTTGGCTACGCGACAAGGACAATCCGGAGGTCATTCGTTATCTGGAAGCGGAAAACACTTACACCGAAGCCGTGATGCGGCACACCCAAAAGCTTCAGGAAGACCTTTATCAGGAGATGAAGGGCAGAATCAAGGAGACCGATCTTTCGGTGCCGGAGAAAATCGACGACTATTACTACTACACCCGCACCGAGGAGGGCAAACAGTACCGCATTCACTGTCGCAAAAAAGGCAGCATGGACGCACCGGAGGAGCTGCTTTTAGATGAGAACGCGCTGGCCGCAGGTCACAGGTATTTTCGAATCGGCAATTTCGAGCCGAGTCCGGATCATACGCTTTTGGCTTATTCATCCGATACCACAGGCGCCGAGACGTACACTCTTTGCATCAAGAACCTGCAAACCGGACAGATTTTGCCGGAGCAAATCCCCAACACCTATTATTCATTGGCCTGGGCTAATGACAATCGCACCTTCTTTTATACCGTTTTGGACTCGACCATGCGGCCTTACCAGCTCTACCGCCATACACTCGGAAACGATCCGCAAAAGGACGAGCTGGTCTATGAAGAGAAGGATTTGGCTTACTACCTGTCCGTGTCCAAAACCAAAAGCCGGGCGTTCATCTTGATGAACCTAAGCAGCCAGGTGACATCCGAGGTTCGTTATCTCACGGCCGACGATCCGCACGGCCAATTCAATGTCCTTCATCCTCGACAACATGAGATGGAGTATTCCGTTGAGCATCATGGCGAGCAATTCTACATCGTCACCAATGATGAGGCCAAGAATTTCAAGGTCGTCACTGCTCCGGCGGCCAACCCGGGCAAGGCTAATTGGCGCGAGATCATTCCGCACAGCAAAGACGTCAAGATCGACGATATCGATGTCTTTCGCAATCATTTGGTGATCTATCAGCGGGAGAAGGGACTCAAGGGCATCCGCGTCATCAATTTCGCCACTAAGGAAGAGCATCAGCTCAGTTTCCCGGAACCGGTTTACACTTACTTACGCAGCTCCAACCCGGATTTCAATACCAACCTTCTCCGCTTCACTTATACCTCGCTGACGACGCCGCAGTCGGTTTACGACTATAACATGGACAGCAAAGAACGCGAGCTGAAGAAGCAGGAAGAGGTCGTCGGCGGTTATGATCCTTCGCAATACCAATCCGAACGTTTGTATGCCAAGACCGATGACGGGACACTGGTGCCGATCTCGGTGGCATATAAAAAGGATTTGAAGAAAGACAGCTTGAACTATCTGTTTATGGACGCCTATGGGGCCTATGGCGCCAGCCGCGATCCATCCTTTTCCTCCAATCGACTGAGCCTGTTGGACCGCGGTTTCATCTTTGCCATTGCTCACGTACGCGGTGGCGGCGAAATGGGTCGTTACTGGTACGAGGACGGCAAGCTGCTGCACAAGAAAAATACCTTTAGCGATTTCATCGCCTGCGCGGAGCACTTGATCGCCAACAAATATACCTCCCGCGACCGCTTGGTGATTTCCGGAGGGAGCGCCGGCGGTCTGCTCATGGGCGCGGTGACCACCATGCGCCCAGATTTGTTCAAGGTGGTTCTCGCTCACGTGCCTTTTGTGGACGTACTCAACACGATGCTGGACCCTTCCCTGCCGCTCACGGTCATCGAGTACGAGGAATGGGGCAATCCGCGTGTGGAAGAGTACTACCGCTATATGAAGAGCTATTCGCCCTACGACAATATCCAACCAAGAGATTACCCCAACATGCTGGTTACCGCCGGATTGAACGATCCGCGCGTGAGCTATTGGGAGCCGGCCAAATGGACCGCTAAGCTGCGCGCCATGAAAACCGACCATAACCGGCTGCTGCTCAAAACCAAGATGGGTGCCGGCCATGGCGGCGCTTCCGGGCGATATGATTATCTGAAAGACTTGGCTTTTGAGTATGCGTTTGTGATGGAGTGTTTGGGGATGATAAAGCAGTAAAAAGGGGTCTGGATGTCTATGGACTGACTTTGGATAGTCATGAATGTTGGATATTTCTGCTTTTGGTCAATATCGAACTAGCTCAAAAAAAGAAAAGTACTTTTTGCGAAAATGCAAGGCAATTGACACTATTATTCAAAGTTGGAAAGCCGAATAGACATCGAACCTCCCCGCTATCAACTCTTGACAGAAGGCTATAAGCCACCGAAAGAAGAGAAAAAAATGAAGAATGAGTCTCCAATAGGTCGGCATCTTCCGGCTGGGCCTATACCTGAATCCAATCGTTCTGGTGAATACGAGAGGATTCTTTGATCCCTGTATTGCACTATTGGAGCGCTGCATGGAGGAACGCTTCATGGATATTCGCCACGCGGCAATGTGGAGTGTGGTGAGTGAGGCGGGACAAGTCATTCCGGCCATCGAGAACGCTCCTATATGGGCAAGGGAGGCCCGCAGCTTTGCGGCGATCCAAAGTTGTTGATCCGTCTTCAAAATGCCGCACCGGCGACGCAGCACTTCTTAAAGGAGGACTGAATCTACGAACTTTACAGAGATGCAGAAAAACCTGGTGGGCGAATGGACCGGAAGCCATCTCTTGCGTTTGAGCTGGCTCACTCCATCTGATTTTGTTTCCACCTCCCGATTCTTTGTATTCCCCGCTGCCAAAGGCAAGTTTCTCTCCTTGACCTACACCTGGAGTCACGAGAAAGTAGACCACGAGGGCGTGATTTTGCTGGGCTGGGATGAGAAGCAGCAAGTTGCCACCGCCGGCTGGGGTGATTCCTGGCATCAGAGCAACAAGGTGATGTTTTGTCTCGGTGGTATCGATTCGGACGGCTCTATCAATTTGCGCGGCTCGTATGAGGTGCCGCCGGGCCCGGACTGGGGATGGCGGATCGTCATCGCGGCCCAATCGGATAAAGAATTGCAAATCCGCATGTACAATCTCACACCTGAAGGCGTTGAAGATCTGGCTGTGCAAGCCGACTACAAGCGGGCGGACAGTTAGAAGAGCAGGCTGTTAGACTGTAGGCTGTTAGGTTGTAGGCTTTTAGGTCGTAGACTGTTAGACTGTTAGGTGGGGGACAACCAGAAGCGGGCGAGCAATTTGCTCACCCGCGGTACATATTGAGGCGACTCGGCCGGGCAAGAATTCTGCTGAATTTCCACGAAAAAGGATATGAAAAGGCCAGTTATTTCTGTTGGCTCGTTCTTTTTTCGGCTTCCATATCCCGCAGCTTGCGCTTCAAAATCTTGCCGGCGCCGCTCTTGGGCAAGCTCGGCATGAGCTCCACGCGGCGGGGCACCTCGAAGCGGCCGAGGTGCTTGCGGCAGTGTTGAATGATCTCGTTCGGCTTCAAGTCATAGCCCGCTTTCAAAGCAACGAAGGCCTTGACCTGTTCGCCGTGAAAATCATCCGGCACGCCGATCACCGCTGCTTCGGCCACCGCCGGATGCTGGAAAATGACTTCTTCCACCTGGCGGGGATACACGTTGATGCCGTGGACGATGATCATGTCCTTGCGCCGATCCACTAGATAGAAATAGCCATCCTCGTCCATCTTGCCTAAATCGCCGGTGCGGAACCATTCGCCATGGAAAGACTGGGCAGTCTCTGTTGGCTGCTTCCAGTAGCCTTTCATGACATTCTTGCCACGCACGCAAACCTCGCCCATGGTATTGACCGGCAGTTCCACCCCATTGTCATCCATAATCTTCATCTCCACGCCAGGAATAGGCAAGCCAACGGATAGCATCTTGCGCTTGCCGCCAATGGGGTTGACGCAAGTGACCGGCGAGCACTCGGTCGGCCCGTCGCCTTCATAGATGGTGACCCCAAAGCGTTTTTCGAACCGCTCCATTACGGAAACCGGCATGGCCGCGCCGCCGCTCACGCAGAAACGGAGCGAGCCAAAATCATACTCCTGTTCCGCAGGAAGGTTGGCCATCATGGCGTACATGGTGGGCACGCCCATAAAAATGGTAGCCTTTTCATCCTGAATGGTTTTGCAGGTGGCCTCGGGTGCGAACTGCGGAAGGGCAACCACCTTGGAGCCGGCAGCAATGGGGGAAAGGAAGCCGACCGTAGCACCGAAAGAATGGAACATCGGCAGCACGGTAATGAAAGTGTCCTCGAATTGATCCAGCTTTAAAGCCTGAATGACCGAGGCGATGTTGGCAAGGAGATTCTGGTGCGTCAGCATGGCGCCTTTCGGCAGGCCGGTGGTGCCGCCGGTGTACAAAATGACGGCCACGTCGTCTGCTTGTTTGGGAGCTACCAAAACGGGTGCGGACGATTCTTCGGTGACAAGTCTGGCAAAAGAGTCGGCCTCAGACACGGTCGTATTGCCAATAGCGATGTAATCTTTGACGCTTCTTAGGTTGGGTCGAATGGCCGTGATAGCTTTGTCGGTTATTTCATGATAGATGATCGCCTTGCACTCGGAATCATTGAGCACATATTGTACTTCTTCCGGATGTAGAAGCAGATTGACGGGAACAACGGTAGCGCCCGTTTTGAGGATGCCAAAGTAGGCGGTCATAAAATGCGAGGAGTTGATGCAAAAGAGTGCGATGTGATCACCCGGTCCCAGGCCCTTGGCAATCAATCCATTGGCGATGCAATTGCTGGCTGCGTCCAGCTCGGCATAGGTGGTGTTGGCGCCGGCAAAGCGGACGGCGATTTTGTGGGGAATCTTGGCTGCGGTTTCGACTAATATGCTTGCAAGGGACTTTTGCATGGTCATCTCCTTTGATCTCTGATGGACAGATTAAGCGTGACAAAAATGGACCGAATATAGTGAATAGAGTTCAATAAAGCAAGTGGAGGCAAAAGAAATTTGCAAGACCTCACTTACGGGTGGGCAATTTCGTTCCCAGACTGGAAACGAGATTGCCTACGCTTGCGCCCTGTAAATGAGCTATTCCGTTTTCCAGATCTTGTGACTTTTATGTTGCAAATATCTCAAAAGATTTCTATTTTCCCGTGCTTCAAATATGACACATCTTTTGTTCTGGACAATGACGAGAGTATCATGGGCAAGGCAGTAGAAATAACCGACGCTAATTTTGACAAAGAAGTGCTTGCGTCGAACGTCCCGGTGTTGGTGGATTTTTGGGCGATTTGGTGTGGCCCGTGCAAACTGATCGCTCCTATTGTTGAAGACATTGCTGAGAAATACAACGGTCAAGTGAAGGTTGGTAAGCTCGATGTCGATAAGAGCCGGCAGATTCCGATCAAGTACGGCATCCGCAGTATTCCCACCTTACTCATTTTCAAGAAGGGCCAGGTTGTCGAACAAATCATCGGCGCTGTGCCCAAAGACCAATTGCTGAAGAAACTGGATCGCCACCTATGAGAGTGACTGGGTATTTTCATCATCGACCAAAGGATATGGCATTTGTGTAGCTCTTGCCGAATAGCTCTACCTCAATAAAAATACGCGTCCCCTGGCGCGGGCAGTTACCATTGGGAGACATGGACAAAGGATATGGATTGATAATGGCCGGAGGCGTAGGCAGTCGCTTCTGGCCACGGAGTAGAAAAGCACTTCCCAAGCAGTACCTGAGCTTGATAGGGAAAGAAACATTGATTCAAACAGCAGCAAACAGACTGCTTGACCTGTTGCCCGGCGAAAGAATTTTCGTTGTCTCCACTCTCGATCAAAAGCCCCTGCTCACTTCCCAGCTAAGCTGGCTTCCCGCCGCCAATTTTATCTACGAACCCTTTGGAAAAAGCACCGCGCCTTGTATAGGCCTGTCGGCCTTGCATATTGAGGCCCAAGATCCTGACGCGGTCATGGCCATCCTGCCGGCGGATCACCTGATTACCGACACGGAAAAGTTTTGTCAGGTCTTAAGAAGAGGTATCGATCTGGTGCAGGAGCATCGGGACAGCCTGGTCACCATTGGCATCGAACCGACTTATGCGGCCACGGGGTATGGCTACATCCAGCGAGGCGATTCCTTTCAGATAAGGAACGGCAAGGCGTACAAGGTGCGAGCGTTTGCGGAAAAACCAAGCGCTGAAATCGCCCAGCAGTTTTTTGCCAGTGGGGAGTTCCTATGGAACAGCGGCATTTTCATCTGGCGTGCGGATACCATTCTCCGTTACATCGAAGAGCTGATGCCAGTGCTATTTGAAGGACTCATGGAAATCAAAAAGGCCCTGGGCGCCGCCGAGTATGATTCGGTGGTGGAAAAGGCTTACAAGCAAATCCGCAGTGACTCCATCGACTATGGCATCATGGAGCATGCCAGCAACGTGGTGGTTTTGGAGGGCGACTTTGGTTGGAGTGACGTAGGCAGTTGGGAAGAAGTCTACAATATTTCCGCAAAGGATCAGGACGGCAATATCATCAAAGGCAATCCGATTCTGAAAGATGTGGTAAACTCCTACATAGAGGTTTCCGATCGGCCGGTAGCGGTCATTGGTGTTGAAGACTTGATTATCGTGGACACTGCCGACGCCTTGCTCGTCTGCCGGCGAAAAGATTCACAGGACGTAAAATGGGTCGTCGAAAAGCTGAAGCACAATGGTCTGCAGAAGTACCTGTAAGAATGGGAATGCAAGAGAACGAGATCGTGGAGGCATTAGAGACGGTAGCACGAGCTCTTGATGTTGAAGTACGCTATGAGAAGGGCGATTTTGCTGGAGGTCTCTGCAAAGTCGGCAACAAAAACATGATCCTTCTGCATCGAGAGGACCCGGCTAATAAAAAGATAAATGTCATGGCTCGAGAGCTAAGTGAGTTTGATCTCGATCAAATCTACTTGCTGCCTGCTTTGCGTGATCTAATCGACAAGGTGCGTACAACGGAGCCAACGGGGAAAGCCATTTTTGATGAGGAGTAACAGATGCAGAGGACGGATTTAGCCAATCACTTTCAGGAAAAGCTTTTTATCGCGGAGATGCGGGCAACCACAAAAGAAGAGGCCCTTGGGGAGCTTCTTGATTTGTTCGTGCAGCAAAAACTCATTCGCAATCGGGATTTGGTCTGGGAGATGCTCCATCAGCGGGAGACTTTGGGCAGCACCGGAATCGGCAAAGGAGTGGCCATTCCGCACGGCCGCACCACGGCGGCCTCCAGCGTCTTCATCGCCTTTGGCAAATCTACCAAAGGGATCGATTTTGATGCCATCGATAAAAAGCCCGTGCACCTTTTTTTTATGGTGATCGCTCCGCCCCACGATGAGGGCAATATATATTTGCCGGTCTTGGGCACCTTGGTGACCGTTCTAAACGACAAGAATAACCGTGATCGGCTGCTGGAAGTGACTTCCTTTGCGGATTTTGTCCCGATCATTACTGGAGACTGATCATGTTCAAAAAGGACTTGGAACAACTGGTATCGTTGCAGGATCTCGACCTCATGATCGAAGAGGCGGTCGAAGTCGAAAAGTTGGGATTCTCCGTTACGGGTTATAATGAGCTGAAGAAGGCGAGGGAAGAACTCGCCCACGTCATTAGCAAGCCGTTGCTCTTTCGTTACGAGCGCCTGCGCGCGAAACTAAAGCGCGCAATTGTTCCGGTCAAGAACGACGTTTGCTTGGGGTGTTTTTTACGCCAACCTACATCACTGGGCGCCAAGGGCCGGGAGGACGACCAAATCTTCACCTGTGAAAACTGCGGTCGTATGCTTTATTGGCTCGACTGATGGATGCCAATAAAGGGTCCATTTTCGATACAGAAGCAGACAGTCATAGGGGAGGAGTCCCTTCCAGACCAACACGAAGGTTTGGAATTTGTAGATAGCTCGCGGTCCCGAAAACATTCCCTCGGACAACTCATCTCAAATCCTTGCCCTTACCAATTATGGTAAATGAGGGTAATAGGAAGAAAACGTAACTCATCACGGGGGGCGTGCCGGTGCTGTCATGCGGATGTAGGAATCTCCGTTCTACAGCACGGCAGAAGGAGAACTCCGCACGCGCAACAGTGTCAGCATCCTGTGATCGGCTATAAGAAAATCGTACCCTTCTGCCGGCTGGCCTAAGGCGAATGTGACGGAGGAGTCGCACCAGCTTTGATGCTGCAAATTGCTGCCGCAATAGGTTACCCGGACAAAAACCCCCTCAGCCGCACTTTGCGCATTTCTCCCAGTACCTTGCCATGTGCAAGTGGCGGATACTTCTTAACAGGACCTACCTCGGCCCGACAATCTTGCCATGTTAGCCTACTTCTAACTTTTGATTTCATGTCCCAAAACAAAAAAGCCGCCGGGAGGCAGCTTTTTGTATTCAGATTTTAGGAACCGCTTTTTCTTCCCCGCGAGCCTATTGGGTGGTGAAGGCAATCGCCTCCGCGGATCAGGTTTGCACTAAATAATCCCCAATTTCTTCCCCAGCTTTCCGAAGACATCCAGAACCTTGTTCAGCTCTTCGTCCGTGTGGGTGGCCATGTAGCTTGTGCGAATGAGCGATTTGCCGGGGGGGACGGCCGGACTAACCACCGGGTTGGCAAAGATTCCATTCTCAAACAACAGCCTCCAGAAGCCGAAAGTCTGTTCGTCGCTGCCAATGATAATGGGAATGATCGGGGTTTCGCTTTTGCCGGTATTGAAGCCCAACTGCGCAAAGCCGTTCTGCATTTTGCGCACGTTATGCCACAGCTTTTCTTTTCTTTCCGGTTCGTGGATCAGGATGTCAAGAGCCGCAAGGACAGCGGCGACTGCTGCAGGCGGCGGGCTCGCCGAGAAAATCAGTGCACGTGAAACGTGTTTGATATAATGCACAACCTCTTCCGATCCGGCAATGAAGCCGCCGATGGAGGCGAAGGATTTGCTAAAGGTCCCCATAACAATATCGACCTTGTCTTCCAAGCCAAAATGCTCTGCCGTGCCCCGGCCATGGGCGCCCAGAACGCCGATGGAGTGAGCATCGTCTATCATGATGCGCGCCCCGTGCTTTTGGGCAACCCTTACCAGTTCCGGAAGATTGACAATATCTCCGCCCATACTGAAAACGCCGTCGGTCACGATCAAGACGCCGCTCTCGTTTTTTCGGTTACGCGTCAGCACCCGATCCAGATCTTCCATGTCGTTGTGGCGGTATTTTAGCGAGCGGCCAAAGGCTAAGCGCGTGCCGTCGACAATACTGGCATGATTCTCATTGTCCCCAACGACCAGATCTTTGCGGCCGACAATTGCGGAGATGGTCCCTTGATTGGTTTGAAAGCCGGTGGAAAAAATCAGGGCAGCTTCGGTGTGCATGAATTCCGCCAACCTTGCTTCGAGCTCTTCGTGCAAGGTTAACGTGCCATTCAAATACCGCGATCCCGTACAGCCGGCGCCGAACTTTTCGATGGCTGCCATGGCCGCCTGCTTGACCCGCTCATCTTGAGTCAGACC
Source organism: Caldithrix sp. (assembly GCA_020722685.1). The sequence continues at coordinate 30,397 of DYKH01000032.1, forward strand.
CAGGTAGTTGTTGGAGCCGATCATGATCATTTCCCGCCCGTCGACAATGACCCGGGTATTCGCCCCTGATTGAATGGCCTTAAAGTACGGATACCAACCGTTCTTTTTGGCTTCACGCGCGCGCACCGCTATTCCGGTGGAGCATTTACTAAACAGGTCTGCCAATTCAGTGCCTCCCTAGCTTTTTCGCTATGAGTTTGTAAAAGTAACCGTACCTTCCCGATAAAGAAAATGCGGCCAACCAAGTTTCTCAGCCGCATTGCTTTTGCGGGGGACTTGCCCCAACGACCGGCGAAATATAAATATTAATAGCAAGTTTGTCAAGGGCAAACTTGGTATGGGCAAAAAAAGTGAAAACGGTTCAGAGCGGAACGTTTGTCAGGGATAGTCTGTGCATCGAAACGGCCTGTGGTTTATCAGCAGGAAAAGAATGAGTTTTTCTTTCCAATAAAATTTCGTAAAATAATTCTTATGGGTTCACTTTTGGTGAACGATTTCGACTCTATTAATGTTCGTCCAAATGGGAGGCTGAAATGTAATGAAAGCCGTGGTGACCGGTAGCAATGGCTTCATCGGCAGCACCTTGGTAGAAAGACTACTGCGCGAAGGAGTGAAAGTGACTTGCCTCGTGCGCAAGACGAGCCAATTGCATTGGCTGAAAGATTTGCCGGTTCGCCTGATCTATGGCGAATTGTCGGATGCGGATTCCATCACCCCAGCAGTCGAAAAAGCTGACATCATCTACCACTTGGCGGGAGTGACCAAGGCCAAAGACAGCGAAGGGTATTTTGTCGGCAACTACCAAGCGACTCTCAATCTGTTGTCTGCCAGTCTGAGGCATGGTCCGGAACAGCAGAAAATAGTTTTCGTTTCCAGCCAGGCTGCCGGCGGGCCGAGCTTTGACGGCAAGCCGCTCACCGAGGATTGCGAAGCCAGGCCGGTCTCGGTCTATGGTCAGTCAAAGCTCATGGCGGAAGAGGCGGTCCGGGATTTCAATCGGTACCGGCCGACAACAGTGATCCGTCCGCCCTCGGTGTACGGGCCAAGGGACAAGGACATCTATGTTTTCTTCCAACAGGTGAGCAAAGGTTTGCTGCCGCTGCCGGGCTCGGGGGCGCAGAAAGTCAGCATGATTCATGTAGATGATTTGGTGGAGGGTATTTGGCTGGCTGGTCAGTCCGAGAAAGCCAATGGCCGGCTGTATTATATCTCCGGTGACGGAGAATACGATTGGCGAGCCATTGGCCGGTTTGTCGCACGGGCTTTACAGAAGCGGCCAGTTACAGTTCACATTCCGTTCTGGCTGATCGACCTCGTTTCCTGCTTTAGCATCGGCGTCGCCAAGATTCAGGGTAAGTCGGCGTTGCTCAATCGGGACAAAGTGCGAGAAATGAAGCAGGTCGCCTGGCTGTGCAGCAATGCCCGGGCAAAAGAGGAGCTTGGATTTCAACCTCGAGTCAGCTTGGAGGAGGGAATCATATCGACCGCGGCCTGGTATCGAGAAATGGGATGGCTATAGACACGCTGGGTCTGCCGCCCATGGATCACCGATTCTGCGAAACGCTCAGTATTTTTTCTTCTAATTGTCTGATCAATATTAGCGAGTCGCCTGGCGCGGAGAATTGCAGCGGCATGCCGCTTTCCAGTTGGTATAACGCTGCATTTAGGAATCGCAGCATTTCATTGCGGCTGATTCGTGATTGATAGCGGTAGACGCGATTTCTCCGGTTTTTTGCACTCATCTCGATGCCGACGCCGCCAACCGGTGTCTGCACAGTAAACTCATTTCTGGGGGAAATTAATTCGCGCATCACCAACCCTTTGTTCGTCAGAGCCGTCAGGGCCGTGTTCAAATCTTCAGCGGTTATCTTGATGCTGGAATCCATACTGGCGTAAATCTCCTGATCGGTGGCTTTGCTTTGCTTCCAAATCGTGTTGAGTGCTTCTATCTCGATTTTCGATGGTATAAAAGTCATGTGTACCGGCTGAGGGTTGGATTGGGGCAATAGATTTGACAAGAGTTGAGCGCCGGCGCTTAGTGCGTTGCTCAGCGGCATGGGCTTTTCCTGACCGGTATTTCTCTTGTAAATATCCCGGTCGATTCTGTCTCCCCCCTGGTTGGGAATTGAAGGCGGCAGCTTTGGCAATGGTTTGAGCACAAGAGACTGCCGTGTTTGCTGAAAAGCTAACGATGAGTCTTTGGACGGGTTGGCTAAGGCTGTCTTTTTTGTCCAAAAGCTAAGGGTGTTCAGTTGCCAATCATCCGGGAAGTTTTGTGCGAGGGAATCAACCGTGTTCGGGAATGCGGGAGTGTTGGAAGGTGTTGCTTCATCAAGATTTTTCTCCGCTAACATATCGGTAGTTGTTTGAGGCAGCTCCAGTGCTGTCGATGGGGGAGGAGACATCTCAGGAGGAATGCGCGGCTTTTCCGTTTGCACGAAAACGGCGGCTGGAGTTTGAAACTCTACGAAAAGCTCTCCATCAGTGACTTTTTGACCGAATTTTGCCACCAGAAATAGCGCGAACAGCAGGACGTGAAAACAAAGTGAGGCGATAATTCCGGTCGTTAGAGACTTCATGCTGAGAGGCTTTTCATCGAGATTCCCATCGCGGAGCCATTATAAGGATTTGTTGTCTTTTACGCAATGACTCTTTTGCAGTTCCCAGAGAATTTGCCAACGGGGTCCAATGGTGGGGAAGCGAGCAAGGCTCATCTTTAGAGTGCCTACTGCAACAAAAAGGTTGGATTTTTGCAAAAGTTTTGTTAAGGTTGTTTCGAGGTTTTGGTTTCTGGTATGATGTTGGAAGCGGAATACGTGCCCACCCGCAAAGAAATAGAAGAAGAACAGAAGAATCTCAACCGCCTGCGCTTCTTGGTGGATTTTACCGCCGCCATGCTGCGACAAGGGAACCTCTCCACGCCGGAAATGCTGCGCTTGATCAAGGCGACGCGCAAAAACGCGCTGGCGCTTTTTCCGGACAAGGGAGAAACCTACGATTTGATTATCAAGCCGCGCTTCGAAAGGATCATCAGAGAGCGCTTGGAGCAGAATTGATTGGAGCGAGCATTATCTTCGTCCTCTCAACATAAGAAAGACTATGGAATCCTACCTGCTTGTCATGACCACCTGCGCGTCCGAAGAAGAAGCGGAAAAGATTATCAAGAAAGTTTTGGATGCGCATCTTATTGCTTGCGCCAATATCCTTCCTGGCGTCAGCTCATTTTTTCATTGGAAGGGCAAAGTGACTAATGAAAAAGAAGTCATCGTGCTGATGAAGACGCGCAAAAAGTTGTTCTCCGAGCTGATGGAATGGATACAAACCCACCATTCCTATCAAGTGCCGGAGATCATCGCTTTGCCCATTGTGGATGGATCGACGGAGTATTTGGATTGGGTCAAAGAAGAAACGAGTCTGGCCGGTTGGAATTGGTGATATTAGGCTCGGGGACTTGTGCGGTCACCTTGCGGCGGTCCACCGCCTGCTATTACTTGCGCATTGGAGAAACGCAGGTGCTCTTGGACATTGGTTTTGGTGCCATTCGACGCATGCTGGAAGCCGGCATAGATCATCGCGAGATCGACTATGTGTTCTGCTCGCACCGGCATCCCGATCATGTGGCGGATCTGGGGCCGCTGTTGATGGCGTTGCGGCACACTCCCGGCTACCAGCGCCAAAAGCCACTCACTCTCATCGGCCCGTCGGGATTTCGCCAACATATGGAATGCCTTTCCGAGCTGTGCGGCGATTGGATTATCGCCGCAAAAGGCTATGACTTGCGGATCGAAGAAATGCACAATGAAACCAAAGCCTTTGGCGATTGGCAGGTGACCGCCTTGACCATGGCGCACTCGCAGTTCACTAACGGCTACCGTTTTCAGTATCGGGACAGAGTTTTATCGTATTCCGCAGATACAGGCCTTTGCGATCAATTGATCAGCTTGGTTCAAGACGCCGATTTGGCCTTAATGGAATGCTCTTTCCCAGACGAGCAGGGTATGGAGGGTCATCTGACTCCCACCAGCGCCGGTCAGGTGGCGGAACGGGCTGCCTGCAAACGCCTGCTGCTGACCCATTTTTACCCAATGATGGATGACATCGAGGTGACTAAAATCTGCGCTCGTGCCTATCACGGCCGGATCGATGTCACCGAAGACTTGCAAAGAATCGTTCTGTAATGGGGCGAATCACCTCTATCCCCTCCCTTTTCTCCCAACAGCATCTTTCTTGCTAATCGTTTAAGTGAATGGAGTAATCGTGACCTACACTTCGCTTGGCTAAATGTTACCTTTTTCGTTACGCAACCCCGCCTGTTTGATGTATGAAAGGGCAGAACGCAGGTTGCTTTGTTTTTTGTCTTTAGCAGAAACAGCCTGGTAGTCCAATTGCCAATCGCCAAAAACTTGGGGGAATTTGCTAGAAGGGAAAGATGCTATGATTCGGAAGCTCTCTGCGCTGCTCGCTGCACTTCTGATCCTCACCACCAATGGTTTTGCTCAACCCAGCCATACTTGGCTTCTTTATTCGGATATGTTGGATAACGGTGCATCCACCGCCTTGGGTTTGATGGTCAACAACGGTGGGGCCTTCTTACCCGGCAAAGGCTGGCAGGCCATCGATGAAAACAGCCAGCTTAAGATAACCTTACCCGAGGGTTTGCCGTTCGAGGGCACCTTTGCCATTGATGTTACCAATTTTGACCCAGTGAGCCAAAATATGCCGGACGGCGTCAAGCAACACATCTTGAACATGTACTCGCAGGAGAATGGTAACAAAGATATCTTTGAAACAGATGGCTCATGGTGGAACATCCGCACCGGCACCGGCTATTCAGCCGGCGAGGGTATGGCCGGATTCAAGTTCCTCGCTGCGCCGCGCGGCATCGACAGCCGAGACGAAGAACGCTGCATGGAGTCCTCCACCTGGAGCACCAAGCGGGTCTACGAATTCAGAGTCATATGGACGACGAGCAAGATCTATTGCCTGATGGACGGAGTTGTGCAATGCGAGCTGCCGTTTTCGGGTCAAGTAGAGCCGTTCCGCTATATTTTCGTCGGCAAAGATAATTTGGTTTGGGGCTACAGCGGACAGCCGGGTCCCATCTATTCCAATTTGCGCATTTACGTCAAGGACCAACCGGCGCAGGCGTCGTTTACCTTCACGGATATTACCGCATCCTCGCAAACGAGCGGCTATTCCACCAGCGGCTATGGCCGGGGCGTCTCCTTTGCCGACGTGGATGGCGACGGCAAGCTCGACCTTTTCGTCAGCAATGCCGCCAATAATGCGTCAATCCCGGATTTGCTTTATTTCAACCAAGGAAACAACCAATTTCAGGAGCAAGCTGCCGACGGAGGCGTGAGCGATGCCGGGCTGACCCATTCGATTGTCAGCGCGGACATCGACAATGATGGTGATTTGGACGCCTTCTTTGCCAACATGCCGGCCGGAGACGGGAGTTCCTCAGGACGCAACGCTCTTTATCGCAATGACGGCAAGGGCTATTTTACCGACATCACCGATTCAAGCGACATCGGCGCGGAAAACAACAGTTCCCGTGGCGCCGTGGCCGCAGATTTCGACAAGGACGGTGATTTGGATCTCTTTGCCGTCAACTGGGGGCAAGCCAATGAGATGTATTTTAATGACGGCACCGGCAAAATGACCCGCGTGCATCGCGGGGCGGACGGAAACGCAGAGAATCCCGACGAATTCATTCGCCAGGGTGTAACGGCGGCGGACTTTGACAATGACCATGACGTGGATATCTACGTCTGTCGTCGCCGGGAAGGATCGCAACCCGCTCCCAATTGGCTCTTCGTCAATGACGGCAGCGGCCTATTCACTGAAGAAGCGGGTGAGCGCGGCGTGGCGCTGGACGGAAAGAGCAACGGCGCTTCCTTTGCCGACGTGGACAGGGATGGAGATTTTGACTTGTTTGTCATTCAGACCGCCGCCAATGCCGATAGTCTCCCCAAGTTGGCGGCATTCTTCAATCGCGGGGACGGTACTTTTGAAGATCGAACCAACGAATTTGATATTTCCGTGAGCGGATATTCGCTGGTGTTTGGTGACGTGGACAACGATGCCGATCCGGACTTGTATCTCATCCGCAACGATGATATGGATCCGGCGGCCCGCCCCAGACTCTACTTGAATGATGGAACCGGCCATTTCGACAAGGTTTCCTGTCCCGGCTTGGAGGCGCCGGCTCAGGATGCGCGTGGTGCAGCCTATGGCGACATCGACAATGATGGCGACATTGATTTCTACCTCGCCTGCAGTAAAGGCGCCAATTTTCTGCTGCGCAACGACCTTGATGCTTCCAACCACTATCTCGAGGTTCTGTGTTTGGGGCCCAAGGGCGATTATGGCGGCTTTGGTTCCAAGGTCAGCCTCTACCAAGCGGGACATCTGGGCGATCCGGCTTATCTGCTTGGTTATCAGGAAGCGGTTTCCAATTTCGGCTACATGAGCCAAAATCAAACGGCGCTGCATTTCGGCTTGGGCGGACATGACGTTTGCGACGTGCAAGTCGTTCTCACCAACGGTGAAGTTGTCGAGTATCGCAATCAACCGGCCGATCAGACCATAGTGATGAAGAAAAAGCCGGCTTTGGCGATCCGCCGGGTCTCCGGCGACAGCCAGACCGGTTACGTCGAGAGAACCTTGGCTCAGCCGTTTGTGGTTCGAGTGACGGACTCGGATAGCGTCGCCCAGAGCGGCATCGCGGTCAGTTTTGTGGTCACTCAGGGCGATGGGCGCATGCTGGAATCTCAGCCGGTGCAAACCGGCGCCGATGGCCTGGCAGCTTCACATTTGGTTTTTGGGCCACAGGCCGGCCTTTGTTTGGTGGAGGCACGCTGCGAGAATGCAATAGGCTCCCCCGTACTTTTTCAGGCAGAGGCCACGGTACCGCCGGTGCTTCTGACTGTGTTGGGCGGCGATAACCAAACCGGCAGAGTCGGCGAAGCGCTTGCGGACAGCATTGTCGTGCAAGCCGGCAATCCCGATGGCAGGCTGGTGGCAAATTATCCAGTGGTTTTCCAGGTGCACGAGGGCAGCGGCAGTTTGGACGGGGATTCCAGCAAAACGATCTGGACCAGTAGTATTGGTCAAGCCGCAGTAAAGTGGACCTTGGGAAGGCAAGTCGGAATGCATCGATTGCAGGCTTTTTCCAGCGATACCAGCATTGAGTTTTCCGCCAAAGCCATTGCCGGCGATCCGGCTGCCTTGCAGGCGATCAGCGGTGCCGAACAACAGCTCGCTCCAGGACAGTCTTTCCCGCAGCCGTTTGTGGTCAAGGTGACCGATGTATTTGCTAATCCGGTGGCCGGCCAGCCGGTACAATTCGAGGTGATATCCGGTGGGGGATGCATAGGTGATCAGATGACTACTGTGGTAGCCAGCAACGATTCTGGCAAGGCCTCGGTTGTCTGGACGCCCGGTCCTTATCGCGGACCAGAGAACACTCTGCAGGCATCCAGCCGGTTCAACGGGGCGCATTTGCAGGGGTCGCCGTGCGTTTGGCGATTTCCGGGGGTCGCCGTGGATGCGGAGAAATCCAGGCTCACTGCCATAGGCATTGTCAAAGAAGACGGTCAACGCCAGGTGGAGGTTTTGGCGACCTTGCGCGATCAACTGGACACCCCGGCCGCAGGATTGACGGTCAAGTTTATCCTCACCGGCATCGATGCTTCAGCTCCTATTCCGGAGGTCGTCGCCGACAACAACGGTCAAGCGACCGGGGTCTTTGTGGGCCTTACGGCCGATACCGTGGTGGCCAAGGCGATGGTCATGGGACTTAACCTGATGCTGGCGGACAGCGCTGTGGTCATTTTTCAACAAGAACCACCTGTTGCTGACAGCTTGATATTGGTCTCCGGCAATAACCAAACTGGTGTGGTCGCTGCCGCGTTGCCAGAGCCGTTTGTGGTGAGGGTACTGGACCAGAAAAAGCAGCCGATGCCGGATTGTCCGGTACAGTTTCGAGTACTATCTGGCGGCGGTCATTTTGATGGTCTGCCTCAGCTTGTGATATTAACGGATTCTACCGGTTTGGCTCAGTCGACCTTGACGCTGGGAACGGTTGCAGGGCGCAGCAATAACAGGGTCCAGGTCACGGTGGATAGCTCCGCCAATTCGCCACTGGTTTTTATTGCCTCAGCTACGCCGGGAGAAGCCTCAAAGGTTGAGAAAGCATCTGGTGATAACCAGGTTGGACGAATTGGCAACTACTTGGCCGAACCTCTGGTAGTGAAAATTAGCGATCAGTTTGGTAACGGTGTGCCCTCCGTGTTTGTATACTTTGAGGCAATTGATCAAGGATTCATTGAGACGCCGCAACCTATCCGCACGGATTCAACAGGGAGAGCCGAGTGTTTAGTCAGGCTTGGAAACAGAGAAGGCGAATATCACTTTACAGCAAAGTTGGAAAATGGAGTGACCATCCTTTTCACCGCCATTGGCGAAGATAGCTGCTGTCCGCCAAGGTTGGTTTCATTGTCTCCTGATAGTCAGACTGTTTACTCAGGAATGGTTCATACATTCGCTCTTTCGGTAAAAGCAGAGGACTCCAACGGAAATCCTGTAGAAGGGATACTGGTTCTGTTCACGTTGGAGCATGGAGCTTTTTCTTTCACCCCTGATACCGTGCTGACCGACAGCCAAGGAATAGCCACTTGTCAGGTGACGGCGAATTTTGATCCCGGTGCGTATATCTTCCAAGCACGATATGATAGTTCTATCGTGACATTCACTATCATGGTCCTGGCAGCGCCCGACCATGCTCCCGAAATTGTCGCATGGCGGCCGCCCAACAACATGCCGCTCAGCGTTCACTACGGAGAGCTACTAACTTTTCAAGTCGCAGCGGTGGATGCGGACAACGATACTCTCTTCTTCTTTTGGCGCATTGACGAAACCATCGTCGACACCGATTCCGTTCTCTCAGTCATAGTCAATCCCTCACTGCCGCCCGATTTCACCGTAGCGGCCTTTGTTCATGACGGCAAGGATACAACGTCCGTTCAATGGCGAGTGCATGTGCAGCCATCCTTGATCGAGCTGTCGGCTTTTACTGCGAACATGGGTCGGCAGGGTACCGTTTCTTTGGCCTGGGAAGCAAAGTCGGAGGCCGATCTGCTCGGATTTCATGTTCTGCGGAGTCAGGCAGAGACCGGGCCGTATAAGAGAATCAATCCCGGCTTGATTTCCTCGAACGCCTCGAATGGGGGCCGCTATACCTTTGAAGACTGGGACATCCTTGCTGGCGAAAGATATTTCTACAAATTGGAAGAAGTCAGCAGGTCGGGGCAGACTGCCTTGCACGGTCCCGTTTCCATCGTGGTCGAGCTGCCACGACAAATCGTCTTGCACCAGAATTATCCCAATCCCTTCAATCCAACCACCTGCATCGGTTTTGAGCTGCCGGAAAAAATGTACGCTTTGGTGCGCATTTACAATCTCAGCGGCCAGCTCATTGCCACCCTTGCGGAGGGCGAGCTGAATGCAGGCCATCATACAGTAGTTTGGAATGGCATGAATGAGTTGGGCCAACCCATGCCTTCCGGAGTCTATTATTATCGGTTAGAAAGCAAAGACTTTTCTCAAATGCGCAAGCTCGTTTTCATGAAGTGAGAAAAAGGCGGATTTCCGGAAAAGCCGGCACTCGCCGGCCACAAGGTTTTTCAAACTCACGCAAAGGCGCCAAGTCGCAAAGGATAACATTGCAGATTGTTAGGGGCTATGCTTGCTCCGCGGTCCGGCGGGAAAACTTCTCGGCCAATCTGGTTCGCTTACCAACGAATCGTTTTGCCGGTCAATATGTTGACTTTCCTTTGCGCTGTGACGGGTCGCGCGAAAAGGCGATCGACATTGGGGGAGGATTGTCTCTCCCGTTATGGCTTTGCCTTGAAGCCTTCAGTTTCAGCGGCATCCCTTGAATTGCTGCTGTTCGTCAACTGAACAGTACCCAAAAATTCCCGAATCTTTCCCGCAAAATTCCTCAGAATCCGGCCACCCATTTTTCCTACCAATAAAAAGCGCTCACACAACCGGACACTTTCCATAAACCACCGAGCTACACGGAGCGCCACGGATTTTGTAGGTTCCTTGATCGCAATTGACGGCCAGACGATTTTAGTGGCCACACACTCGCGTGGATCTGAGCGGCCGTTGAAATTCCATATCCGAACAATCCTCCAAATTGGTCAATATTGTTTTGTCGTCTTTGGAGAATTGCACGATCAACCCGAATCAACCTCAAGAATCCGTGTGAATCCGTGATGATCCGTGGTTGGTTTAAGAGTGTCCAGTAGCAAAAAAGTTCTCACAAACTTGAGCAAAATCAAATAGAATTATTGGCGGAGTGATTATGTTTGTACCGTAAGAGGAGGAGACAAATCTCATTTCGAAATTCATCTTCTGTTAGGAGGCAATGTGAAACGGTCCATTCTGCTCATTCCGGTCTTTCTGGTGTTGGCATGCGCCGCGACCAAGGTCAAGTTCGAGCAATATTCGGTTGCGATGAATCTGCCGGTCGCGGCTGATAGCTCGATCACCATCGGCGACGACGAGCGATTCTACGGCGTGCTTTGGCTCAATCCGATTCTGAAAGTGGAAAACCTCTCCGTCGCCAATGTGAAGCTGATCCAGAACTATGGCAAGTTTTTTATCTGCACCGATGGATTCAAGAACGTCTGGATGGTAGAAGCAAATCGTGATGGCATCTCCGGCAAGTACAAGGCCATTGATGTCACCCCGAATGACAAAACGGACGTCTATAGGAGCGTCGGTCTGTCGCGTTATGGCAGCCGGGAAAGAACCTGCGTTAGAGTCCGCTTCAATAATAATGAATTATTCATTGACAAGAAAGGCGAGGTAAATGAAACGTGCGGCAAGTAAATTGTGTGTTTTGGCAGCACTTTTCGCGGCTCATTGGGTTGTCGCTCAAGACATCCAAAGCCTGTACGAGGAAGCCAAAGAATCGCTGCTGAGCGGCGACTACCAAGCAGCGCTGGATAAGGTTTCCGCTGCCAAAGCCGAAATCGCGTCCGACCCCAATCTTGATCCCAATGGTACATACATGAACCGGTTGTTGCCCAAGATCGAGAGCGCGGGCAACTCCATGGCCGAAATCGCCAAGGCTTTGGAGGAATTGTATTCCTCGACACAAACCGAACTGGTATTTCCCGAGCTTGCACCCACCAGAGAGGCGGTTGACCAGTACATCCTGCACGCCAAAAACGCCAGCGAGCGTCTCTTGGCCAAGCGTGATTCCATATTCTCCCGCTTCGCGCTGGCGCCGGAATATCGGGAAGCGCTGCGCAATACTTTCCAGCAAAGACAAATCGAGCAGTTGGCCACAACCGGAATTATGGATAAGCTGTCGGAAAAACTCGCCGGAATCGTCGGGGTCTTGTCCGATTCCATCCGGGCCATCAACGATCGCTCCAAATGGCTGGAATCGAGGTTGGCGCAGATGAAAAAATCGGCGGCATCGAGCAGCGCAGACCGAGCCAAGTTAGAGCAGCGGTTGGCAGAGTTGTCTCAGGAGCGGATGAGCTATGTGAATACGATTTCGGAAATGCTGGCTGGAGAGACCACGGCTGAGAACCAGCAGATGCGCAGGGTGCTCATGGATCAGAACATCGGCGACGTATTCGGCAACGTCATCATGTCCGAGGTCAAGCGTGTTCAAGAAATCAGCGTGATCGATTCGGCGGGCTATCGGGAGTTGATGAAGGGCTATGATCGACTGGAAAAATACAACCGGATTTTTGCCAAGAACAATGTCGCCGGCGACCAATCGGCATTGCTGGCACAGTATCTGGCGGCTATTAAAAACATAAAAGTGGTTGAGCCGGGCCGTCCCAAGCCAATCCTCTATTTGGCCATCGGCATTGTAGCGATCGGCTTGCTTCTGGTCATCCTAAGACTTCGGTTTGCATCTCAACGGGCGAAGCTTGGCAGCCGGCCGGCAGAACCGGAAAACTCATCCATCGCAAGCTGATTCGTGGCGGCTTTGGCCGGGACGCTTTGAGCGACGCCGGCTTGGCGAAGTGCCGAGCGAGAACATCGTGAGAGCCATAGCCATCAAGTCACATAGGCGAAGCTCGCCGACTATTGAGAGATCGTCGCCTTGACCGGAATGCGGCTTTGATAATTGAAATGCCTCTCCGCCAAACGAGACAGGCGAACGAAGGGCAGGCCGACTAACAGATACATGGCTGCGGCCAGGATGCCGATGCCGAAATAGTCATAATAAGTGGCGGCAAGCTGTCCGTACACTTTGGTCAGTTCCACCATGGTGATCACTGAGACCAGCGACGAGTCCTTTAGCAGGGCGATAAAATCATTGGTCACCGGCGGAATGACGAAGCGGACGGCTTGCGGCAATATGATGTGACGAACGGCCTGCGCCCGGGTCATGCCAAGAGCTAAAGCCGCTTCCATTTGGGCATGCGGAATGGACTGAATGCCGGCGCGATACAGCTCGGCTTCATAGGCCGCGTAATTCAGTCCCAAACCCATGATGGCCGCCAGAAACGGGGAAAGCTTGATGCCGATATTCGGCAAGCCGTAGAAGATGAAAAAGAGCTGCAAGAGCAGCGGCGTCCCCCGCATAATTTCCACATAGAGTACCGCGATTTTAGAAATTGGCGCAGGCACATACAGGCGCAAAAGAGTCACTAAAAGTCCTACCGCGACCGCCACAAGCATGGAGATGATCGACAACTCCAAGGTGATGACCGCGCCTTTACCCAGCAAGGGCAAATAGCCGGCGTACTGCCGCAGTCTTCCCCACCAAGTGCGCCGTACTTTGATGGTCTGTAAATACGCCTCATAGTCGCTGGCCGGGACGGTTGAGGGTCCGGCGTCGTGCAGGTATTGCGCCATCGTCGTGTTCCACAATCCCCAACGCTCCAGAATCTCGCGCAACTTGCCGTTTTCCGAGATGGTTTTCAACGCCCGATTGATCGCTGCCAGCAATTCCGCATCCTCCTTGCGCACGCCGATCCCGTACATTATCCTGCCAATCGGCTCACCGACCATTTTCAGCTTCTTGTTCGGCTTGCCATAGTAGATGGCGATGGGGTAGTCCAAAAGCACGGCATCCAGGCGCCGGTTGGCCAAGTCTTCATAGACGGTGACATCGCCTTCGTAGCTGCGAACGTCGACGTTAGGCTGGGCTTGCAGAATTCGGTCCGCAAGGGAAAACTTGAGCGTGCCGACCGTTCTGCCGCTGCAGTCGGCAAGAGAGTTGATGTCGTCCGTTTCTTGTCGCACCGTGAGCTGCTCGAACGTGATGTAATAGGGATGCGAAAAGTTGATTTCCTGTTGCCGATCCGCGGTGATTTCCAGGCCGCTGACGATGATGTCATAATTGCCGCGCTGCAATCCGGGAACCAGCCCGTCCCATTGGTTTTGCACGAATTCCGCCCGGCGATGCATCTGCGTGGCCAAAGCTTCGACCAGATCGACTTCATAGCCGATGATCTTGCTGGGGTCTCTGGGATTGGGAAAGGAATAAGGCGCGCCACCCTCGGCATCGCCTCCCCAACGCAAAACGGGCTTGTCTAAGGTTTGGGAGAAAAGAGAAAAGCTATACGAGAGCAGGAAGGCTGGAAGGAGATATCGATTCCACATTGTCTGGCAAGCCTCATCAAGTCAGAGAAACCGTTTCAGAAAACGCCTGATACGCTCATCTGCGGGGCAAGTGAACATTTCTTCGGGAGTGGAGACTTCCACAACGCGACCTTCGTCAAAATAAGCCATCTTATGCGCCACCTCCCGGGCAAACTGCATACGGTGGGTGACGACGATTTGCGTCATTCCTTCCTCGTTGAGCTTGCGCATGACGGCCAGCACTTCTTCCACCAAACCAGGGTCCAGGGCGGAAGTAGGCTCATCGTAGAGCATCACTTGGGGTGACATGGCCAGGGCGCGCGCAATGGCTGCGCGTTGTTGCTGGCCGCCAGAAAGCTGAAAAGGATAATAGTGAGCATGCGAGGACAAACCCACCTTGTCCAACAGCGCCATCGCTTGTTCCTCGGCTTGCTTTTTGGGGACGCTTTTCACGACCATCGGCCCTTTGCTGATGTTCTCTAACGCCGTCAAATGGGGAAAAAGGTTGAAACTCTGAAAAACCATGCCCACGCTGTTGCGCAACCGGCGGATGGTGCCGTAAAAGTCCTGGTCCAAGCGGGACTGCGGGGATGTACGCTCCAATTGGATATCGCCCACTTTAACTCTGCCCTGATCGAAAATTTCCAGGCAGTTGATGCAGCGAAGAAAGGTCGATTTCCCCCCAGCGGAAGGACCAATAATGACCATCAGCTCATGGGATTCGACATGCAGATTGACTCCTTTAAGCACTTGATGCCCATGGAAGGATTTGTGCAAATCCCGGACGGTAATAAAAGAGTGGTTGCCGTTCAATGCAATCGCGCCTCGCTTTCGGTAAAAGGTATGAGTTACACTCGTTGAGGGTAGAAATTTCATCCATCTTGTCATTCTTGCGCATGCAGGAATCTCCTTGTGAACAGGTGGTTAGGAGATGCCTGTCTTCACAGGCATGACATGAAAAAGCGACCCTTAACGAGTATAGATTCCGCTCAGCCCCGCGATTGGCCGGAGATGTCTCGAGTCGGATCTGGTTGGCTTCGTCGACCAGATCAAGAAGTGGTGAAAATCCCGATGTGGCCGACTGGCAAGGGTCTGCGCAAAATGGTGGCGCTACAGCCTAATGTAGTCGTCACCACCATGAATCTTCAGCGGTTTGAGGAGGCGCTGATCGAGCAAAAGCGTATACAGGGCATAGACCTCCAAACCAAAAGGCAAATAGCCCAAATAGCCCAAAGCCGGCATTTCGAAAATGTGACCAAAATTGACAAAGGGAACGGTGTAAATCCACTTGGGCAGCGCGTAAAAATTCCACATTTCCCAAAAGAAGCCGCAGGTCAGCGCTCCCAGAGCCAAGGCAAAGACTGGACGCCAATTGCCGGTATGAAGGTAGCTCAACAATGACCGGGAGCCGCGCAGATGGTTGAGTGAGTCAAAGATCAGGTAGAGGCAAACCCAAACCAGCGGAAACGTATAGCGCGGAAAGACGATGACGCCGATGAGCATGATGATGCCAAGCAAAAGGAAATTGGATAGCTCGCGCTCGTTGAGACGGAGCGGCGAGAGCGCAGAGTATCGCGCCATTAGCTTCGAGGAAGCCCAAAGCTCGGCGGTGCCCAAGACCGCTGGCGTCACCACACTGAAATGGATGGATGCGCGGAGAGCATATTCCACTTCTCCTACCGGGCGATTGTGCACATATTGCCAATTTTGCAAGAACTGATTGAAAAACTCAAACAACCACCAACTGGGGACGGAGAGCAGAAACATGCCCCAATACGCGCGCGGATTTCTCTTCAAAGGGGAGGAGCCATGCAATTTACAATTGAGTCCGTCCACGGCCAAGACGTATCCAACCCACAAAATAAGGAAGGAATTCTCCCAAATGAATTGGATGCCGGCTGGTCGCAACCAGGAAATAGGCCAGCCAAGAGCAATGAGCAGCGAGCCAAGATAGCCATGCTTTGGGAACGGGTATTTGTCAATCATGAAACAACCATAGGGATAAAAAATAAGGCTCTTCCGGAAAATGCGTACCTGCTATTCACTTTCTCTCGCTGTCCGAGTAGCCTTCCTGCAAATATCAAACATTAAAACTGAAAATGATATATCAAAATCCAAAATGGGCCTGGCAGAATTGGCCTGAAAAAAGTCCTCATTCA
>DYKH01000669.1 GCA_020722685.1 Caldithrix sp.
GCCGAACTCGTGTTTAGGTCACGGCTCTCGGCTTGTCGCGCGTGTCCGCAAACGCTGTAGCACACCGACAACGGCGGACTTGAGCAAGCCACCTTCGCGCGAAGTGCATTGCTGGAAAAAGTTACTTCGCTGGCAGCCGATACCGCCGTTGTCAACGAGTTCCATCTCACTGACAACGCTGATTGCGAGAGACGCTTGGCGTTCAACCTGTTCGAGACAAGTAACCGCGTCGCCGATATTGCGCCCTGCGTCAATCAGTACATCGGTATCCACAATCACCAAATCAGGCATGGCGACTCATCCATTCGCTTTGACGAATACGGCGCACCCATGCGGTACTGTCTTGCATATCCTTACGATTCCGTCACATACCAATAAAGGGCTCGTCTGCCAACTTGGTGCGTTTAGCAGTTTTGCTAGCGCGTAGCGGTGCATAGCGCGTTCGCAAAAAGGTAATGAAGTCAGCAACCTGTTTCTGAAGTTCAGGCGGCAGAGCGGTGTATTCGCGCCAGACTCTTTCTTCCTTCATAACCCACCTCCGTAATTTTTACCAAGTATACAACTTTCCTCGCGGTTAGCCAACCACCTTCCAAATGCAAAAGGAATGTCGCCAAACGTGGAGCACGCCGCCGTGCCACGCGGAAATGGCAACAACATTCATTCTAACCCACCCGCATCGTGAACAGCCGCGCGCGTGGCATGGTCGGCGTGTGTGTGTTTGCGGTTCGTGCATTTCAGGATTTTCAGTTCTTGGGTTTTTCTAACTGCAAATTTCTCTCATCTCGTATCAACTACTGTATGTATAATGCCATCCTTCGGCCGCATAATCAATCTCATATCCCTGGAATACTGTGCCTGCAACGGCAATCAAATCTTGCAAGAATTTCTTTCGGTGTTCTATGCTGGTTCTATGCTCTGGGAAGAAAAAGTCCTTAGGTGGTTTGATTATCAGTATTCGCCTAGCATGGTTAATCTCGTTGCCGCAGTCGAGAAGAAATTCATAAAATTTGAATGTCCTGCCATCACCGTCCGTTACACTTTGATTCTGCTCTTTGGCTTTTTCCACAAATTGCCACCATCTAGGCAACTCGGAAGTTGTAGCAAGTTGTGCTTCTGTAATGGTTTCTTTAATTTGTGTTTCAACGCTCTTAGCCGTCTTAGCATTTTCTTCTTTCGTCCATTCAATCCATCTCCAGAGGGCGTCATCATTCATTAGCAAAATGAAAAACAGTAGCAACGCAAAGGTCACGACCTGAATCTCGTTAGAGAAAACAATTCTTCCAAGCTGACCTTGCCTTCCACCCTCACCAAGAGCCAGAGTACCTACCACGACGTAAATTGTCACAAAGACAACGAAGAGCCACATGTCGCCCGAGATGGCTGACGAGTAACTCTTTCGTGAATGGTATTCAGCTATGAGAGTTGCACTAAGAAGTGCGAAAGCACAGAGCGAGAGAATTGTTGTATCTATTCCAAATACCC
>DYKH01000670.1 GCA_020722685.1 Caldithrix sp.
CATTCGTCTTGGGGGATAGCTTTGACTTGGTAGAAATTGATGAAGAGGGGGAGTCCACGCTTACTGCCAAGCGCTTGGAAACGATGGCGCATGACCTTGGTATAGCAATTGCTGATGACGATACGGCTTTTGTTGAGCTTATGCCCGAACTTCTCCACGGTGGACGCAGGGCATTCGCGTTTGGTCGCGGATTTGCTGCGGCAGCATCAGACCTGCGTGCCACATGGTCGAGACTTCTAACAGGGTTTGAGGAAATCGTCCCTGAGAAACGAAATGTTGAGTTTCTCAAAGGCATGCTTGCCGAGTTGTGGGAGCACGATAGGGATCTCGCACAAACCCTCCTTGACATGGCGCTGGATCATCCGATGACGCAAGCGTTTACCTCGCAACTGCATTCGAGTTTGGATCTCGATGAGCGAGGTATTGAGCGCTTGATCCGCACCTTGAATGCCGGGTACGCTGAGATCAGGACGTATATGTTTCTTGCATACGATCGAAGCATGGATCACTTAGCAGGAGCCACGTTCAAAAAATTACTTCTTCTTATCGCGGATCAACCTGACGGGGTTGATGTTGCGGTGGATATTCTGCACATGCGCTTTTTCAGGGATCGTTCAGATCACATAGAGCATGACCAAGAGCTAATCATGGCAGGTCGAGAGCTACTTAGACGGATTACGTTCGGTACACACGAAAATGAAAGCGAAGATTACCAACGTGGGGAACTTGTA
Organism: Caldithrix sp.; assembly: GCA_020722685.1. Next base: position 732 of record DYKH01000670.1, read on the forward strand.
GATTCCTGTTTAGTTGATCCTGATGCTAGTCCAGTCGCAGCAGAGGTGGCCGCGCATTTGAAAACAGCGATGGACACCTATCAAACTTATTGGATTCATAACAAACAGGTACTGGATGCGCTATTCAAAGCTCAGCCAAGAGTTGTCTTGGATGTGTTTGTTGTGGATGCTGACCCGCCTACTATTCGTTGGCTTGATGATTTTGGAGGGTATCAATCAAGTCCCGCCGATCATATTTCATGTGAAACGCTTATCGCTTGGTGTGACGATGAACCTGAGTCCCGCTATTCTTTTGCTGCAGGGCTCATCTCGTTCGCATTACCCGCAAATAAGGGTGGTTCAGGTTGGTCGGATCAAGCGAAGGCGTTACTTGCCAACTCGCCTGAACCCATACGTGTGTTAGAGGTGTTCATCGAGAGATTCAGGCCTATGAGCTGGTCTGGATCCCTTGCTGCATTGATGGAGTCGAGAGCTCGATTGCTGGACAAACTAGGCGGGCTAGTGCCGCCAGGGCTTATGCCGTACGTCGTGGAAGTCAAGGCTCGTTTGGCGCAGGAGATATCACGGGTGCGGCAAAGAGAAACCGAGCAGGATCGGACTCAGGATGAGCGCTTTGAGTAGTCAACTGATTGTGTTGACATACCTAAAAGTCAACGCGCTCATTTCCCAATACAAAAACTCGAAAAAATCCTTCCCAGCAAATCATCGGCGGTAAATTGACCGGTGATTTCGTCTAGGCAGCGTTGGG
>DYKH01000671.1 GCA_020722685.1 Caldithrix sp.
CGAAGTCAGCGGGTGCGGGGGGATCTCGCCGCCCCCGCGGCGGCGCGCGCCTCGATGCTGGAAGCCCTGCCGAAGGCCGCTCCCAAAGTCTCCGAGACGAAGTTCCGCTTCGAGTTTCTGGCCTCTCCCGTCCAGATGATCGCGGACGAGAACGGCAAACTGGCCTACCTCGAACTGGAAGACAACATCCTCGAACTGAAAGGCACGGACACGAAGGCGCGCGGCACCGGCAACAAGCGCATGCTGGCCGTGGAGACGGTCATCTTCGCCATCGGCGATAAAGTGGACGATACCTTCGGCCTGCCCGTCGAATGGAACGAGTTCGTCAAGAACCCAACGCCGCGCTTCCCCGTAGACAGCATTTCCTACGAAGCCTACGACCCGCAGACCAAACAGCCCATCGCAGACGTATTCGTGGGCGGCTGGTCGCGCCAGGCCAGCAGCGGCCTGGTCGGCTATGCGCGCAAGGATGGCACGAACGCCGCCAAGGCGGTGTGGCAATATTTACAGACCCTCCCACCCAACGGCGCCAACACCGAACGGCTGGGCGCATTACTCGAACGCGCCGACAAGCCCATCGTGCGCAACGCGGATATCAAGAAACTGGAGGCGGTCGAAAAGGCCGAGGCTGAAAAGCGCGGGCTGGAGGAGTTCAAGTTCGCCAGCAACGAGGAGATGTTGAAGGCGATTGGGATGTAGGTTCCTGAGTAGAAATTAGACTTTATCGGTAATAAGAATAAACCGTCCCGAAGGTTGATATTTGCCCTTCGATTCGCTTGAAAAAACCTTCGGGACGGTTATTTTCGATAATGTCTATTGCCCTGTTGCAAACTGAGTATACTGTGAAGTGCGGCTCGCATTTCATGCCGCACTCTTTACAAGGACATTCTAATAACGCCATCCGTTAGCCTGCTATTGTAAAAGGTGCAGTTCATGAATCGTCAAGCAAGAAAAACATACTTTCATATCATTCTTTTCACCTCCGCAATGGTTGTATCGTTTGCTTGTCGCAGCATCACAATATCAATAGATGGCAACTCACCTATGCCTGAATCTGTGATGTTACCCCAGCAAATCGGCTTTGATTTTTCCGAACAAATTCCGTCATCTGCAAAAGGCGATACTTCTGCCAGGCGTCACTTATTCCTTCATGAATATTCTATGCCGGCAAACGGATTTATTAATGGCATAATTTACTTGAATGACAGCGATAAGGCGGTTGAAACATTTGACCTGTTGATATTGCGCCCAAATGATGATGGCTGGCAAGTAATTTATCGCATTAATTTATCTGACGATACTCCTCCCGCTCAAACAGGAAATACTGTGGTAAAACTTCCATCGCCATTAGTTGTCCAAAAAGGTGATGTTTTTGCCCATTGGCAAGATAGCCCTAACGGAGCAATACCGTTAAATATTGACACCGAGTCAGTTGATGGTTTTAGTGTTGGGCAATATGGTTTCCAATCTTCCGAAGT
>DYKH01000672.1 GCA_020722685.1 Caldithrix sp.
ATACCTGACAGCATTACCTTAGCGATGGGATTATTCCATTTTGGAAGTTTGATTGGCATTGGACACTCCTTTCCAGGGTTTTATTTGAGATTGTCTTTGCCCAGTAACATCACCTACCTCCGGCGGTTTCCTGGTATGAATGGCGATCAGATGCAATCGGTATAATTATCCGCCGACCCTATGGGGTACCCCCGGCTTCAAAAAATAGAGGGTTTTTAGTTCATCGATTTTGCTCATCGATCCATTTTTTATAAAATTCACCCAGTGGACTCAACGTCCCATTTTCTAAGGCGGTGATGAAAGCCTGGTTCATGCCGCGGTTGACCTGAGTATCAGACCAGGTGCGAACCTCTTGGTAATCCAGGTACGCGAAGAAGTTGCGCGTCCAGAAGAGAGAGATGAATTCAATATCGCCAGCCTTGGACATGAGCGTGAGCGCCACGATGAATTTCTCGTCGAGTGGCTCAAAGAAGGAATAGGCATCACGGCGGTATATCGTGGCAGTTTCGGTGCCCAGTTCGTTCAGTTCAGCGGAGTTGATTTTATATAATCCGCTCTGGCTGACTACGACGCGCTTGCCGTTGGTGTACGCCTGCTGGGCGGTTTCATACGCGACCTGGAGCAGGTTGCCGTCCCGCCCGATGGGGAATATGTGGATGTTGATGCTGTCCAATCCCTGAATGGTCATCAACGCTTCCATGTATTCTGGGTCCTCCCAAGTGCCTGTCCCGGCGCCGAGTATGATCCCATTCAAGGAGCCAAGTTCCTGAACCGTGGATTGGACAAAATCAGCATATTCATCCGGGTTTATCTCGAATCCGGTGAGCGTCTCTATGGTGGTTGGCTCGTTGGCGATCTGCAGGTAATCCGGCTGGATTTCTGTGGCAATAACGACCAATTCGGCTTGCTGAGCGGCGAGGAAGGATTTCTCGGTGTATTCGGACCAATCGACATCCAGGGGGGAGTAAATCGTACCGGAGAACACGGGGCCAACCTCGACCAGGAACTTCATCCCCCGTTGGCGGATCTCTGTTGCGACCTGTATATAGAATTGCAGGTAATCCGCAGAACGCGGGAAACCTGGCTCGAGCAGCGGGAATTTGATCGCGACAACTACACCTTGTACACCTATATCGGATAATGCATCCAGTTCCTGGCGGACCAGAGTCAGGGCTTCAGGCTGCCGAAGCAGGCCTTCTCCAATATTGCCGTTGGCTGAGGCTAATTCGGCGGCAAAGATCGGCGCCTGACCGCCTGTCTGTGGCAGGGAGGCGATGAATTTGTCCAGCGAGTCGCCCAGGTTGTCGTAGGTGGCCTGGAATTCAGACGGGATGGGATTCGCCCCAGAGTCTAGAGGAGTGCTGGTAGGTGTGGCCGATAGTCGGCAGGCAGACATCGCAAGGCCAATTACAATCAATATATACACTACACGTTTCATCCCAACTCCCAAATGCAGGTGGCTATCGGCGTTCTTAG
>DYKH01000673.1 GCA_020722685.1 Caldithrix sp.
ACGATATCAGTGACAAGAGCCATATATACTCGGTGATCGAGCTGACGCGGGAAATCAAGCTGCTGCTGGAAACCAGTATCCCATCCGTCTGGCTGCAAGGGGAGATCTCCAATTTCGTTCATCACAGCTCCGGCCACATGTACTTTTCCCTAAAAGACGAGGACGCCCAGATTGCCTGTGTTATGTGGCGGACGCGAAATGCCTCCCTGTTCATGACGCCGCAGGACGGCATGAAAGTGTTAGCCTACGGCTCGGTGCGAGTTTACGAGAAACGCGGCAATTACCAATTTGACATCCTCAAGCTCCTGCCGGCTGGTGTGGGTGAGCTGCAGTTGGCCTTCGAGCAGCTCAAAAAGCGCCTCTTTGCGGAAGGGCTGTTCGATGAACAGCACAAGAAACCAATACCGGAATATCCCTCCCGCATCGGCATCGTCACCTCGCAGACGGGCGCTGCCATTCATGACATGGTGCGAATCATTTCCCGGCGTTTCCCGCCGTCCGAAATCATACTAAGGCCCACCGTCGTCCAAGGCAGCGGTGCGGCAGAAGACATTGCCGCCGCCATCGATCAGCTCAACGAGTACGGAGATGTGGACGTGATCATCGTCGGGAGGGGCGGCGGATCGCTGGAAGACCTGTGGGCCTTTAACGAAGAAATGGTTGCCCGAGCCATTTTCCGTTCGAAAATCCCCATCATCTCGGCCGTCGGTCACGAAGTGGATTTCACCATCAGCGATCTCGTCGCCGATCTTCGCGCGCCGACGCCCTCGGCAGCCGCGGAGCTGGTGGTTCCGGATCGTGCGGAAATACTGACAAGAATCGTCTCGCTGGTAAATCGTGGGCGAGTTGGCCTGGAACAAGCCATCTCCGCTTATCGCGAACGCCTTGCCAGTCTGCTTTCCAGCTATGGCTTGCGGAAGCCCATCGATCTGGTCAGGCAGCACCGCCAGCGCTTGGATGAGCTGACGCACATGCAATCCCTTGCGCTTCAGCACCGCTTTTCCTTCGCGCGTGCCCATTTGGCGCAATTGGCAAGACGGTTGGCCGGCCTCGGCCCGGAGTCGATTTTGCGACGCGGTTATGCTATTTGCTGGCGTGAAATGGACAAACGACTCATTCTTCAGGCGAACGAATTGAAGCCCCACGATGCCATCGGCATTCATTTTGCGCGAGGCGGCGTCAAAGGACAGGTGCTCTCGATCCATGCAGAAGAGCAATTGGCGGATTTGCATTTTGAAAATGGGGAAAGGTAAAGGGAAGGGAACTTATGCGTGAGCAAAGCTTTGAAAGTGCAATGAAACGGCTGGAAGAAATAGCGGATGCTCTCGAAAAGGGCTCGCAAAGTCTGGAGGTATCTCTCAAGCTGTTTGAAGAAGGCAATGCTTTGGCGCAGTTTTGCAGCGAAAAGCTCGACGAAGCCGAAAACAAGCTGAAAATCCTCACCAAAAACGGCAAATCCTTTCAACTCACTGCGG
>DYKH01000674.1 GCA_020722685.1 Caldithrix sp.
ACGCCTTTATGCTCTGATTCCACAGCCTTGTGACTGCGCCGACGCCGCCTAACGGCCTGCGGTTCAGCCGCCCGCGTAGCGGAGCGAAGCGGGTCGGCTGCAACCGCTTGTTGGGCGGCGTGCATTATTAGTGCAGACCGATTGACCATTTATGCAAGTCTAATGCCTTTAATACATCAATGGGTTCATTGGCGTCTTCGCTTCTTCGTATTACTTCGAGAATAATTGCTGGTATTGCTTTTCTGAGTCTTACATCTCTGGGCAAGTCAAACAAGTCCCATCCCGAACCAACCAATGCAGATATGCTTTTCAAACCTGTAGCGGATTTAACCTGTTCTACTTCCACTCCGTCAAGCCAAATCACAGTGTTTAACTTGGGGTCGATCGTTCTGAAAATGTCAAGAGCGTCTGCGTTGACCGAATAATCGCTTTCAAACAACTGGCGTGCCAAGCCTTGAATACTCCCGATTAGTTCGTCACCTGACAAAAAAACGGGTCTTATTGAGGGCAATAGCAGCATTGGTAAGGCCACAGTAATGGCTCTCCTATTTGCTTCCAATGTTCTCGCTTGCTTTAGAAGGCTCACCTTTGTAATGCGGTTTTCAGGTGAGGCTGCTTCGCTCTCAATAGATTTGACATATCTTTCGACAACTTCTAACGGCTCAAGTACCACATCGAATGCCACTGGCAACTGGTTTTCCGCGGCAAATAATGCTTCTGCAAGGGACGCTTTAAGTTCTTGTGCGTCTTTGGCTACCAATCCATCCTTGTTGAATACCAGACTAACGATTACTCCGCCAGTGTTAGCCTTACCCTGTTCAGGTGTAAGATGTTTTCTTGATTTAAGGGCAGGTGTCAAATTCTCAGGCAAACCTGCTAACTGAATGGCGTTGCAAGCAAGTTTATATGCGAACTCGATTGACTCCCCTGCTCCTAAAGCGTTATAAAAAGCAACAGAGAATTCAATGGCGGCAGTATCTCCAATGGCCTTGTTCATTCCTATGACGTAAGGTATATGTTCTGCTATTGCTTTTGCCTGTGTTTCTGAATAGCAGGCATTTAGAACTACACATTCCACCGTGTCAGCAAATAACTCAAAGAAGCCTGATAACGCTTCCGCGCTCATAAACTTTGCTAGTCCATTTTCGTCTTCAAAGGCTATACCTTCTTCCCCTGAGCCGTGTCCGCAAAAATGCACAATATTGGGCTTCAAGTCCAACATAGCCCTGCGAAAATCTGAACGGCGCACTGCCCATACTTGCTTCAAAACAAACTCATCCCGTCTTCGCGCTCTTTGCAGCCCATTATCAATCTCGCGCACTTCTTGGTCGAGGCGGAGTCGTGATGTGTTCTTAGGATTTGCTGCCAAAATAAGAATGGTCTTCACAAAGGTTCATCTCCTTTGCCAAAATGCTGGTATTTGCCGCCCAACGACCGTGCTTAAGCTGCGCGGCGGCTGCGACGCCCTACCTTT
>DYKH01000675.1 GCA_020722685.1 Caldithrix sp.
TCTGGAAAACCAGAGTCATGTTAATTAGCAAAAGCGCAAAAGTCACTAGTGGGTCGGTTGGCATGGGAATATCCATAAACTGCAAAAGGAGAGTAAAATCAGTAAATCCAACAAACAGGACAGAGGTAAAGGCATGAGCAGGCGCAAAAAAGACCCACTACGAGCGATGACCGAAGAAGAGCGGAACTGGCTAGAGCGCATTAGCCGCTCCCAGGCAGAGCCAGCCAGCCATGTGGCGAGAGCCAAACAGATTTTGGCGGTTGCGGCTGGTTGCAGTTATACAGAAGCAGCGCAGAAATCCGGGCGCATTGCGGGTGATGCGGTCTCGCATCTGGTAGGCCGGTTCAATCAGGAAGGGATGAATGCAATTCTGCCACGGCATGGGGGTGGTGCGGTCGTCAAATATGGCGTTGAAGAACGGGAACGGATTCTGCGGGAAGCCCGGCGCAAACCGACACCAGCGGAGGATGGCACGGCAACCTGGTCCTTGAGCCTGTTGCGACAAGCCTTGCAGAAAGCGCCGGATGGTTTGCCAGATATCAGTGAGGACACGATCCGCACGGTCTTGTTGGAAGCAGGTTTCAGTTGGCAAAAGACACGCAGTTGGTGCGAAACGGGACAGGTGGTTCGCAAACGCAAGCGCGGCAAAGTGATTGTGACCGACCCGGATACCACACCAAAAAAAAACTTAATTGAGCAGGCTCATCAAATCGGCGAAAAGCTGGGATTGGCGGTCTGGAATGAAGATGAGGCCGGACCTTATCAAACCAAACCCTATCCAGGATGCAGTTGGCAGCCAGAAGGAGAACCAGAACGCCAGCCCCATGAGTATTTTCGAGATGGAACGGCCAAATTGCTAACACTTTTTCATCCTGCAACCGGAGAAGTCCGGGTCAAGGGCGTAACGAGCAGCGCCAATCTGATTTTGCATCCCTGGCTCAAAGAAGAACTGAGCGCTATTTTACAAACCTTGCCACCCCCCAATCTGTTGGATGCGGAAACCAATCGAAAGCTGTGGGAAATGTGGCAGGAAGGGTTATCTTTACCCATCACCTTGCCCCTTGACCTCCCGCCTTTGCGCATGCTCCTGATTTGGGATAACTTGCGCGGCCACTATACAACAGACATGCTGCTTTGGTTGTTCGAGCATGGTATTATGCCTCTGTACACACCTTTAGGTGGCTCCTGGTTGAACATGGCTGAGTCTATTCAGCGGATTCTGTTTCAGCGCGGGCTGGCTGGACAACACCCAGAGTCGCCGGATGAAATTATCGCTTCTCTTGAAGCGGTCGCTCGTTCCTGGAACCACAACCCTACGCCTTTTGAGTGGGGCGGCAAACGCGCTGCTCGTCGTCAGCGCAGCAGGCAACGCAAGCATGCCCTGGGTGGTTCCGGGGCATGCACCCGCCGCCCCATATATCGAAAATCTACCCTCATCCACAAATGGCAACACTCATGCCAACCGACCCACTAG
>DYKH01000179.1 GCA_020722685.1 Caldithrix sp.
AAATGGGGGCGTGTCTATGATGCCCAAAGGATAAACTAAGATTTTCGATCTTTCCGAACTCTGCAAATCTGCCTCGTTGAGTCATTGGATGTTGTTCATCAAGCCTTATAGTCGGCTTTTCGAGGCATTAGATAGAGCGGATTTGAGACATGCTTCGGTCTGCCAAGGCCGACCTGGTGGCCTGCGCGAAGTGGGCCGGGTATGGGGAAGCTTATCTTTTCAGATTCTATTTGTGAATGAGGACTTTTCTTCAGGCCAATTCTGCCAGGCACATTTTGGATTTTGATATGTCATTTTCAGTTTTAATGTTTGATATTTGCATGAAGGCTATTCGGACACCGAGAGAAAGTGAATAGCAGGTACGCATTTTCCGGAAGAGCCCTTTTTAAGGCCCTACACGGAGCTAAAAGCAGTAATGCTATTCAAGATATTCTATAGAACAGTGAGCTATCTACTTTTGCGTCGAAAGCTGATCCTTCATTCTTACAGGTTGTCTCGGTAATCGCGATTCAGCCAAAATCCGTCCGGCCTAAACAGAACATCCATGCTTTGCTGCCACAAACCCAAATCCATGACCAGATCCAGAATCGTGTAGCGCTTTCTGCTCAGCAGTGCCAGCAAATGACTCTTCCGCAGCCGTTCCATCGAAATGCCGATTTCCTGCGGCGAGGTCGGCGCGCCGACGGTCGACAGGTGTTCGCGCATGCTTTGAGAACCCATCAACTGCTTCTTCAGACGAGGCCGTAGCTCCGGCCATGTCCTCGTAAGAGTGCGCAGTCGTTCAGCTATTTCCGGCGGCTTGAGGTGTTTTTCCCGAGTTTCTTGCATGACCTGCTGACGGACCCTTTCCTCCGGGAATTCGATCCTAATCGTGTTTTCGATTTCTTCCCATTTTGGCCAAAACGATTCGACTCTGGTGCTGGCGGATTCTATCTCTTCGGTCGTCTCGGACAGGATTTGCTCATACAATGCCTCCGATGCCAGCGAGCCGATGCCCACCTTAAAGCCATGCAGTGGGATCGCCCCGTTGTGGTGCAGGTGCTGCATATCCCATAGATGGCTGAACTGATGCTCGGCCCCGGAAGCCGGACGCGAGGTTTCGGTCTTTTGCATGGCCAACCCACTCATCACCAAGCCCTCGAGCAAATTGGCTAATGCCGGAATGTTTCCCTGCTGGATGGCCTGCGGATCACTCAGCCAATCACGCAGCGGCGCCTGCACCAGTGCCCATGCGCCGGTGTCTATCCGTTCGATGCCCAGTGCATCCGCAACCATCCAATCGGCGCCGGCGGGAATTTTGGCGATCAGGTCCGCGTAGCCGGCGGCATTCATCAGTGGCGGCGCCGCAGCGATCACGTCCAAATCAATAATGACAACCGCCGGCGCCGGACAAAGAAAGGTCCGCTTGAAATTATCAACCGCGATGGAAGCGCCGAAGGCGGTGTACCCGTCCATGGAAGCCGCGGTGGCGACGGAGATGTACTGCCGGCCCGTGCGAAAGGCTGCCAGCTTGACGATGTCGTTGATCGTCCCGGATCCCACCGCTATCGGTATGGCATCGTTCCCCGCCAAAATGGATTGCAGTTGCTCGACGTATTTCATTTCCGCGCAAAAATCCTCGGCGGTGAAGATGCAGGCTTGCAGCAGGGAAATTCCGTCGCCCTGAAGACAAGCCATGACCGCTCGACCGGCCGCTGCAAACGTGTTGGAATCAGCGACGATGAGCGCCGGGCGATTGCCGAACATCCGGATAAAGTGACCGGGAATGGACGCGACCGCCTTTGCTTCGAGTTGGACCCGGCGCGTGGTCTTGGCTGATTTCAAAGCCGAATCGATGCGTTGGTGTCGATCTGCGAGGGTAGCCAATCTGAGTCTCCTTTTGAAGCCTGATGCGATGTAAATATCCCGGCATCAGAAATGGCCAACGCCGCCAAGATAGAGAAAATTATCTGCAATTCAAACCAAAAATCTATGTTGATGCTGGAAACTTCCCTACCAACAGCGGCAGACCTGGCCATGGTATTACCCGGCCAAACCTTTCATGATGGCGAAGATTCTTAACCCTCAATGACCGCGAACCTATGCTTATTTCGAGCGCGTCGATACCGCATCCCAAAGTCAAAATGACTGGGGTCAAAATCACTTTCCTGAATCAGTTTGACTTGGTCAGGGCGGTTATGCAAGCTTTCGCAAAACAAAGAACGAATTCGCGTTTATTGGTGTCGATGAGCGGTTGGGAGCTTTGGTTGCGGCAAACTGCCGCGCTGGGGATCACTGAGAAAGAAGTTGAATTTAGAAATTAAATTGCCTATAATGTAGAGGATTTAATCCTATACCCCAATAATCTTGGCTGCCCATCACAAGGAATCATGATCAAGAAACTGTCACACATGCTCAGCGTCCGCCTCTTTGCGTTGATCTTGGCGGTGATGACCATCAGCTTTGCCTTTTACGCCTATCAAACCATTTCCACCCACACGAACAATCTGATGGAGAGCGTGTACCAGAGCGCCAACCGCGTCAGCGACGTGATCAAACGCTCCACCCGCTACGGTATGCTGCTGAATCGCAAGGAAGACGTCACCCGCATCATCAACACGGTCGGCAATGAGCCGGGTGTTGACGGAATTCGCATCTACAACAAAAAGGGTGAAATCATCGTATCCACCGACTCGACGGAGCAGAACACTTCCGTTGACCTTCAGGCCGAAGCTTGCAATATCTGTCACAGCGAGCAAGAGCCGTTGGAGTCGCTGCCGATCAAGAATCGTGTGCGCATTTATCGCGCCCCGGACGGCCATCGCATCCTTGGCCTCATCAATCCCATCAATAATGAGCCGGATTGTTCTACCGCCGAATGCCATGCTCACGTTAGCACTCAGACGGTATTGGGGGTGTTGGACGTAAAGATGTCGCTCGCCCCCATCGACGCCCAACTGGCCCAAAGTCGCAATACCATGATCACCTTTGCCGGATTGATGGTCTTGGGGGTGGCCTGCTTTTCCGGACTGTACATCTTTGTGGTGGTGCGCAAGCGCATCAAGCGATTGATCGTGGGTACGGAAGAAATTGCCTCGGGCAATTTGAGCTACCGTCTCGACATCCAAGATCGCGACGAAATCGGCCAATTGGCGGCTTCCTTTAATCGCATGTCCAGTGATCTGCAAAAGGCCCGCGATGAGATTACCGACTGGTCGAATTCTCTGGAAGAAAAAGTAGCCCGCAAAACCGACGAGCTGAAGCAGGCGCAGGAACACCTGGTGCGCATGGAGCGGCTCGCTTCTCTGGGCAAGCTCTCGGCCACGGTCGCTCATGAGATCAACAATCCCTTGGCGGGCATTCTCAATTACACTTTTTTGGCTCTGCGGGTGTTGAACAAAGAAGAAATTTCGCCGGAGAACAAAGCATCGCTTATTCAGTGGTTGAATATCATCAAAAATGAGATCGCTCGCAGCGGCGATATTGTCAAAAACATGCTGGTCTTTGCCAAACAAACCGGCGGCAATTTTTCCCGCGAGCACCTGTCGCACCTGATCGATTCCAGTCTCATGTTGGTGAACCATCATCTGGAGCTCAAGGGCATCAAGCTGGAAAAAGAGTTTTCCTGCGCGGATGACGTCATGCTGTGCGACGCCGGACAGATTCGTCAGGCGCTGGTGGCGCTTTTCGTCAATGCCATCGAAGCCATGGAGCAGGGTGATGTTTTGACAGTCAAGACCATCGACACCGCAGACAGGCAGAAAATTACCCTAGTCGTCCAGGATACCGGATGCGGCATCCCGGAAAATATCTTGCCCAACATCTTCGATCCTTTCTTTTCCACCAAGAAGGACGGCAAAGGCGTTGGATTGGGATTGGCGGTTGTTTACGGCATCGTGGAGCGACATCAGGGCGACATTCGCGTGGAATCCAAGGTAAACCAAGGCACCGTTTTTTATGTGGACTGGTTGCGAAATCCCATTGTGGAAAACGAAGTTCACGTTTCGGAAACCACCTTCAGAGAATGACCATTTCGGCAGAAGCGCAGGGCAGAGCGCATAGAGCATAGGGCAAAGCGATTTCGGTAACCGCTTCATAGCAATGCCTGTCTGAGCTCCTAACAGTCTACAGCCTAACAGTCTACAGCCTAACAGTCTGAGCAGGAAAAATATGAACACCTCCAATCGACCCCTCAGCCTACTCATCGTCGATGATGAAGAATCGGTTCGGCAGTCGTTGTACAACTGGTTTTTGGAAGACGGACATCAAGTGGGGGCAGCCAAGGACGCTTATGACGCTTTGGAGCAATTGGAAAAGCAGGCGTGGGACATTGTGCTGCTGGACATCAAAATGCCCGGCATGGACGGCTTGGAGTTGCAAAAGCGCATCAACGAAATCAATAAAAATACCGTCGTCATCATTATGACCGCCTACGCATCCGTCGAGACGGCGGTACAGGCTCTCAAGGAAGGCGCTTATGATTATGTGGTCAAGCCGTTCAGTCCCGACGATCTGAGCCGGCTGGTGCGTAACGCCGCCAAGCAGATCGAGTTGAGCACCGAGAACGTGCAACTGCGGCAAAAAATCCAGCAGATGGCGCGCATGGAAGAAATCATCGGCGACAGTCCGCAGATGAAGCGGGTGATGGAGCTGGTGGAAACCGTGGCCAAGTCGGATTCCACGGTGGTGATTCGCGGCGAAAGTGGCACCGGCAAGGAGCTAATCGCCCGCGCCATTCACAGCCACAGCAACCGCAGGTATTTCCCCATCGTACCGGTCAATTGCGGCGCCTTGGCGGAGACGCTCATGGAAAGCGAGTTGTTCGGCCATGAGAAAGGCGCCTTTACCGGCGCGCAAAGCCGGCGCAAGGGCAAGTTCGAGATGGCCGACCGCGGCACGCTTTTTTTGGACGAGATCGGCAACATCAGCGAAAAGATGCAGATCGAATTACTGCGGGTACTGGAGGCCAAGCAATTCACCCGCCTGGGCGGCAGCCAAACCATCACCGTGGACATCCGCTTGATTTGCGCCACGAATAAGAATTTGGAAAAGGCCGTGGAGGAAGGCACTTTTCGCGAGGACCTCTATTATCGCATCAACGTCTTTACCATTTTCATGCCGCCGCTGCGCGAGCGTCGCTCGGACATTCCTTTGTTGGCGCAGCATTTTGTCAATCGTTACGCCGCTTCCATGAACAAGCCGATCACGGAAATTACCCCCGAGGCGATGGACTTGCTGATCCGCCACGACTGGCCGGGCAACGTGCGCGAGCTGGTCAATGCCATCGAGCGGGCCATGGTGGTTGGCAAGCCGCCGGCCATCCAACCGGAGGATTTGCCTTTTCAGCTTGCGCAAAAAGTGGATGGCGCTAAAGGCGACTCTCTGGCCGCGGCGGAAAAGAAGCACATTTCCTACGTTCTTACCAAGGCCAATTGGAACATCACCCGCGCCGCCGAGATGCTGGAGATCGATCGCGTCACTCTCTACAACAAGATCAAAAGGTACGGATTGCGAAAGTAGCACGCATGCCTTCCGTTCACATCTTACCCATCCACATTCCGGCCCATCCGCTACTTCCTGCCTTGTCCGACACAATTGTCAAACAGATCGGCTGGCCGGCGCTCATCGAACAGATCGACTTTCCCTTTTCCTACGCCTTTGATCCGGGCCGCAAACAGTACAATTCATCACAACTACTGCTGGGATTGAAAAACCTCCTATCTCCAAGGGCGGACAAATATCTGGCCGTCATCGACTTGGACCTTTTTATCCCCATTCTCACCTTTGTCTTTGGCGAAGCGCAATTGGACGGACCCATGGCCATCGTCTCGACCTTTCGTTTGCATCCAGAATTTTATGGCTTGCCGAAAGATGATCTCCTGGTCTTGCAGCGACTGGAAAAGGAAGCGATCCACGAGCTAGGCCACACCTTTGGCCTACGCCACTGTCCCGATTACCAATGCGTGATGACCGCCTCGACGGAGGTGGAAGAGATTGATTTGAAGGGGATGGAATTTTGTCCGGATTGTGGGGCGGCTTTAGAGGAGCGGAAGAGACGAGGATAGAGGGTGCCTGATAAGAAGGAGAGAGTAGGTGTCAATTACGCCACGAATCTCTTCCAGAACCGTCGGCGTAATCCGGCGACCACGAATGGTAGGAAGAGAAAAAGCAATTATCTTTTCATCAATGTCGCTTGCCATGACAAAAAGATAAGTAATTTTTTCCTCTGACGTCAGTAGAATTTTCAAAAATTGTCAAAGAACGTGTTGAGATGGCTAAACTCTTACGTCCGGGTCAGGATTTGGCCAAGAAGAAATATCAAGCGGGCCTGGTACCGGAGGTAGAGGCTTTGCAGATGGAAGTGGATTTGGCAGACAGCAAAATTAGGCTACTGAGCGCTCAAGGTGTTTTGGGGAGGTCCGAAAATGCATTTAAACAGCTCATCGGGCTGGAGCTGAGTGATTCGGTGGGGGAGTGCAAACAGATCTTGAGTATCAAAAAATAGAAGTCAACCGTGACAAGGCCACAAAGCTGGCTTTGGCCAACCGGCTGGAAATCCGCGCAGGAGAAATTAACGTTGAGATGGCTAAAATCAACGTGCGGGAAACAGACGCCAAGAGCGCCCTCAAAGGCGAGCTATCGGCGTTCTATGACTTGACCGGCGTCAGCGATCCTTATCTCCCTTACGGCTCTACCTGCAGGACGCTGTGGAATTCCAGCCGCGCCGATATAGATCGCCGACCGCACAATCGCGGCGTAGTCTTTGGCTTGACCGTGCCGTTATGGGATTGGGGCGTGAATGCCGCGGAAGTGTCTTCCGCGCAAGCAAACTTGCGCACACAGAAGTTGGACTTGGTCGAGCAGCAGAAAGAAATTGTCTTAGAAGTGAGAGATGCGGTGAGTCAGAAGCGGGAAGCCGAAAGCCGCTACGAAGTCCTGCTCAAGAACCAGGCCGTGGCACAACGAGCCTTTGACATTTCCATCGAGCGCTTCAATAATGGCGATATTACCAGCCAAGAGCTGGCATTGGATAGAAATCGGCTAACGCAGGCCAAGCTGTCGTTTTTGGTCGCCTATGTCGACTACAAGCTGGCCATGGCCGATTTGAAGCGAAAGACCATGTTGAATTTTGAAAAGAATCAGAGCCTGGTCGAGCCAAAGGTCGAATCGAGGAAAGCGGAATAATCCATCCGGAAGGCGGTGTTAAGCAAGCAGTTTTAACCTGGAGTCGAAACACGCCGCTCCAACTAAATCCTCAAAATCAGAACATATTTATGAAAGGCTGGCAATGAAAGCTCTCAAACTATCCTTTACTGTGGCCGCTCTGCTAATCGGCCTGGGAGTTACTTCTTTGCTTTATGGACACTGCGAAATCCCTTGCGGCATCTATGGTGATCAAATGCGCTTCGACATGTGGGAAGAGCAAATGACCACGGTGGAAAAGTCGATGAACGAAATTATCCGGCTTTCCAAGGAGGCGACCCCCAATTACAACCAAATCGTCCGCTGGGTGGAGAACAAGGACAAGCATGCCGATGACATCCGCGAGATCGCCACGCAGTACTTTTTGGCGCAGCGCGTCAAGCCGACGGACGCGAGCGATCAGAAGGCCTACGCCCAGTACCTAAAAAAGCTGGAAGTCCTGCACAAGATGATCGTCCATGCTATGCAGGCCAAGCAGACGACCGATTTGGATCACGTGACGCAATTGCGCGCCTTGGCGAAGGAATTTCACAATCTCTACTTTGGACCGGCGGAAAAGGCTCATCTTGAGGAGCATAAAAAGTAGTAGACAGAAGATCTGTGAGGTTTCCTAAGCTTCACACTTCAAAATCTAGAAATTCGCTTTGGCTTCGAGTGCGACCAATGCATGCTCACACATACTCGTCGCCTCCCGCTCCTTGCATCTAAAAAATCACATGCCAGCGGCATGCCCGCCCGAAAAAAATCCTGAAAAAGATCTTGACTTTTGTGCAATATTTTCTAATTTATTTGTGGGAGAGTGATAACACGGGCGACATCAACTCTTCAGATTTTGGCATCACAGACGCTTTACATTTTGCAATTTCGTTCACTTGCTTTTGTACGTAGCAAGTCTTAATAAACGATGTTAGTCAGTTCTTGCTTTCTTTTCCAGTAGAAAACGGACAGCCGAACTGAATTGAAGGGAGGTGAGAAAGGCCAAACAAACAGAGGTCCAGGCAATTGGGAATGCCTACCCTGATAGACCGACTCCTTTTTTAGAGATTCTGTGATCGTTCTCTGGGTACAAGGCCTGGCGTATCTGCTAACTAAGCAAGCAGTTTTAACCTGGAGTCGAAACACGCCGCTCCAACTAAATCCTCAAAATCAGAACATATTTATGAAAGGCTGGCAATGAAAGCTCTCAAACTATCCTTTACTGTGGCCGCTCTGCTAATCGGCCTGGGAGTTACTTCTTTGCTTTATGGACACTGCGAAATCCCTTGCGGCATCTATGGTGATCAAATGCGCTTCGACATGTGGGAAGAGCAAATGACCACGGTGGAAAAGTCGATGAACGAAATTATCCGGCTTTCCAAGGAGGCGACCCCCAATTACAACCAAATCGTCCGCTGGGTGGAGAACAAGGACAAGCATGCCGATGACATCCGCGAGATCGCCACGCAGTACTTTTTGGCGCAGCGCGTCAAGCCGACGGACGCGAGCGATCAGAAGGCCTACGCCCAGTACCTAAAAAAGCTGGAAGTCCTGCACAAGATGATCGTCCATGCTATGCAGGCCAAGCAGACGACCGATTTGGATCACGTGACGCAATTGCGCGCCTTGGCGAAGGAATTTCACAATCTCTACTTTGGACCGGCGGAAAAGGCTCATCTTGAGGAGCATAAAAAGTAGTAGACAGAAGATCTGTGAGGTTTCCTAAGCTTCACACTTCAAAATCTAGAAATTCGCTTTGGCTTCGAGTGCGACCAATGCATGCTCACACATACTCGTCGCCTCCCGCTCCTTGCATCTAAAAAATCACATGCCAGCGGCATGCCCGCCCGAAAAAAATCCTGAAAAAGATCTTGACTTTTGTGCAATATTTTCTAATTTATTTGTGGGAGAGTGATAACACGGGCGACATCAACTCTTCAGATTTTGGCATCACAGACGCTTTACATTTTGCAATTTCGTTCACTTGCTTTTGTACGTAGCAAGTCTTAATAAACGATGTTAGTCAGTTCTTGCTTTCTTTTCCAGTAGAAAACGGACAGCCGAACTGAATTGAAGGGAGGTGAGAAAGGCCAAACAAACAGAGGTCCAGGCAATTGGGAATGCCTACCCTGATAGACCGACTCCTTTTTTAGAGATTCTGTGATCGTTCTCTGGGTACAAGGCCTGGCGTATCTGCTAACAATGAAGCAGCACACGCTGACCAGTACCAGGAGTGGGGTGGGTACAAAGAATGGTTAAGTCACTAACCTAAGGAGTACACGCCATGAAAAGCACCAAAACTGCAATGCGTAACGGGGGGGGCGGATCGTTGTTGTCACTTTCTGTCTCCTACTAATTTTCTACCTCAGTCAGTCCTGTACCAAAGACCCTCAAAAGCCTTCCAGCAAGCATGATGTCCTTTTAAAAACAACTCTCACAGCAGGAGGTATCACTGTCGTCGAAACCTCAACAGAATTCGCGATGACGGTGAAATCAATCGCCCACGATATGGCCAATAGAGCGTCTGAGATTTCCCAACGA
>DYKH01000676.1 GCA_020722685.1 Caldithrix sp.
CCCTTCAACAGCGGGTCTTTCAGAAGGGGAGTGGAACAACGGCGAAACTTCAGTCAAAAGTTCCTTTGCCGTAATTGTGGTGCTTCTGGAACATTGGAACCCAAGGAGTCATATACCTTTGATCGGAAAATTGAGATTTTGAAGGCCTACCAGGAGCGGCCCAGCATGAGGGGAATTCACAGGATTTTTGGAGTCGCACGAACCACCCTGGCAGATTGGCTGAAACGACTGGGGAACTGCCTTCCCAGTGTGGAGGAAACCCTTCAGGAACCTCTTCCAGACGATGTTCTGGAGCTGGACGAGTTGTGGTCATATGTCTTCTCCAAAGACAACCAGCGATGGGTTTGGATCGCCCTTTGTCGCCGAACCCGCCAAATCGTGGCTTACTACGTCGGCGATCGGACCGAAGCCAGCGCGAGAAAGCTCTGGGAAAGGATTCCGGTTCCCTATAGGGGGTGCCATTCGTTCAGTGACTTCTGGGATCCTTATCAGAAGGTCTTTTCGAGGAATACGTCGGTCGGGAAAGAAACAGGCGAAACCGCCCATGTTGAACGGTGGAACAACACTTTGAGACAACGATTGGGGCGCTTTGCAAGAAAGACACTTTCTTTCTCGAAATCGGACCTTTTTCACGAAATCTCCTTGCTGTTTTTCATCCTGACCTACAACCTATGCCTCATCAGTTAGCGTACTGCCACTACCGTCTGGTCCATCCTCCCCGGTTGGCCCCGTTGCGGTGCGCGAAACTGGCGTTTCGCGCCGCCCTCCGTGGCGGCAAAGGGGGAAGCCCTTCCGACCTCGTGTCGGTCGGATGGGGTGTCCCTTCCCCGAAATAGTCCCTGGGATGCCCTCCCCGGGTTTGGCTTGACGCTTCCCTGATTCATCACTAAGATGTATTCATTAAGGTACCGTTGCCCAAAGGAGCCGGAGATATGAGGAATTTGCATTGCTGTCTGCTGGTCATCCTGTTGCTTGGAAGCCTGTTGCTGCCGGTCGCCCCGGCCTCCGCGGGGTTCTCCGAGTGGCTCGATGAGGCCAATGCCACCCTCGACCGGGTGAATTCCTCTCTTGGCAGTGTCTTTGGCTCTGGTGCCAACCCCAACACCGAGCCGACTCCGACGGTGCAGACCCCCAAGACCGATGCGTTGTTCGGGGGGGTTGAGACCAGCATGGAAAAGAGGATGGGCAAGAATGCCCATGACGCTTTCCGCAAGGATCCCGGGTTCAGCACGAACAAGGCCCAGTTGGAGCGGGTCGGCCGCATCGCCCGGCGCCTGGTGCCGCAGTGCGAGCGCAAGGACATCAGGTATACCTTCGCCATCATCAAAAGCAACGAGGTCAACGCCTTCGCTTCCGCCGGCGGGTACGTCTACGTGACCCAGGGCCTGCTCGACGCCGTCGGCTCCGATGACGAGCTGGCTTGCGTCATCGGCCACGAACTGGGGCACGTCAACAAAAAGCACACCATC
>DYKH01000677.1 GCA_020722685.1 Caldithrix sp.
ACGCGGACGCTCGCCTTCGTCCACTAACAGGGCAACCGACCGCCACGCACGAGTGGCGCGACATGCAGTATCCACGATGTTCTGCAGGACCTCGTTAGGATCACGCGCCAAGATAATCTCGGTGGTCGCCTGATAGAGCGAGCGCAGATATTCTCGTCCCTCGTCTGTCTCTTGAAAAAGACGCGCATTCCGAATTGCCACCGCGACCTGATTTGCCAAACTCTGGCAAATTTCAATCTCGCTCTGCGAAAAGGCGCGCGGCTTTTGCATCGCATCTAGACTGAATGAGGCGACCACTTTGTCATCAAAGACAACAGGGACAATCACAATCGAACGAATGCCCAGATCAAGAAGAAGATCGCGTACAGGTCCGAGTGAAGTGTCATTCACTAAATCAGGAATATTAATGACCTGTTTTTCAAATACCAAGCGTTCTTGGGGGGGGATGCCGCGCACGGTGATGATTTGCCCAAGCGCTTTCTCTGTTGCGGGATATTCAGCAATAACTTTTCCAATCGGCAAGTCAGGTTCGAACAATACGAGTCCGCTATGATCCGCGCCTGTCAGTTCAACTGCGGCTTGGCAGGTTTTGATTAGCACTTGCTCCAATCTCAGTGTGGAATTGATTGCGATGGTCAGTTCTTGTAGTGTCTCTAGATTGCGCGCCTTTTGTTTTGTCTCAGCCATCAACCGACTATTCTCAAGCGCGACCGCGACCTGATTGCCAAGCGCTCGTACGGCATTCAAAAATGCTTGATCAAATGCGTATGGCTTGTAACTTTGCACAGATAAAGCACCCAAAATCTTGCCCCCAACTTGCAGCGGAAGACAGATGCCTGATTCTGATGGACCTTTATCGGGCACACCTGGCGCGATACCCAAATCTCTCCACCGTGCTTGAGCCTGTTCGCTAGTAAACCAGACTTGTTCGTCTTTCCTCTTGACTACGTAACCCGCCAGACCCCAAGTCGCTGGGTCATCTCCCAGATGCTTATCGTCAAGGTGAAGTGGCACACCTTCTTCATAGAACATAGGAAAAGAAAGAGTGTCGGGTTCATTCGCATACAGAGCCACAAAACAAGTGGGTGTGGCTAACTGCTCACGCACAAAATCCCAAACTAGGTTCAATTGCTCATCCCGCTGTGTGGTTTGGGTCAAGCGGCGACTTGCTTCAACCAATGCCACCATATGTCTATGTTCGCGGCGAATGCGTTTGCGCTCTGCGGCATTGTAGATGGTCACGGCAAGTTGATCTTTATCAAACGGCTTGGCAATGTAACTATATGCACCTATACGGCGCGCTTCTTCCCCTGATTTCAGTCCCCAGCCTGTGAAAAGGATCACCTCAATATCGGAATACTTATCTTTGATCTCCTTCAACACCTCAAGCCCGCTGGGAGGTTCTGTCAATACTTCATCAATGAGCGCGACATCATAGCGTCCCTGATTCTCTTCGATCAAGCGTAACG
>DYKH01000033.1 GCA_020722685.1 Caldithrix sp.
TTCCTCCCTTCGGTCGGAATGACATTCATTTTTGACAGGGGCTGAACTGTTACCTTTTTTCCTACTCTACTGCAACATCACATACGCCAGCACCTTCGCATCTTGCAGCGTGTTGGAGATCCGCGAGTACTCATTAGGCTGATGCGCGGAGTCTTCGATGGTCCCCCAAACCGCGGCGGGAAGGCCGGCGCGCCGGAAAATAGCCGCGACTGTGCCGCCGCCAATGCCGATGGTTTTTGCCTCCTGTCCGGTCACTTGCCTTATCCCTTCACTAAGGATTCGTACAACCTGAGCATCCGGAGAAGTCGGCGGAGCTGCCTCGCCACCCTGTACAATGGAAACGTCGATTTTGACGGAGAATTGCCGTTCCACTTTGTCCGCCATTTCCCGTATCTTGACTTGTACCTCCCGCAAAGGATATTTCGGCAAAACCCGACAATCGAGGTAGATTACATCGTCGCCGGGAATCGTGTTAATATTCGGGACGTTGGCTTCTTTTTTGGTAGGCTCAAACGTGCTGATGGGTGGATCGAACATGGCGTCCCGGGCGGAGAATATCTCATAGAGGGAGTCCAACTCGACAATTAGATGCGCGGCGGCACGATGGGCGTTATTGCCAAGCTCAGGCGTCGAAGCATGGCATTGCTTGCCGCGTGTCTGAATCTTCAGCCAAAGGAGGCTTTTTTCTGCGATTTCGATGTTGATTCCTTTGGGATCACCCGCATCCGGAACGATAATGAGATCGTCGCGCCGGAATTCTTCTTTATGATGATCCAAAATATATTGCAGGCCAAAGCCGCTGCCGGTTTCTTCATCGGAAACGATGGCCAAGCCAATGCTGTTCTCTGGCAATATTCCTTCTTCCTTGATCGCTTTGATTGCCAACAAAGCCGAAACCAACGCCTGATGATTATCCTCGGTGCCTCGACCGATCAGCTTGTCGCCGTCAACCTTTAGCACGTATGGATCGCTTTCCCACTTGGATAGATCGCCCGGAGGAACTACATCCAAATGCGCCATGACCCAAACGGTTTTTCCCCGATTTTTTCCGAATATCTTCGCCAACAGATTCGGCCGGTAACCATCCGGCACGCGTAAATCCGGTGCATTGAATTCTCTCACCTGATCCACACCCAATTCTTGCAGCATTCCCTTTACCAGCTCCGCTTTGGCCCTTTCGCCTTGACCGTCGCTCTCGGGTCCCACTGCCGGTATGGCGACGAGCTGACGCTGAATCTCAATGACTTTCTGACTGTAGCCATCGATTCGTGCACATACCAAGTCAAAAGGATTTGGCTTTCCCATTTGTATATCCTTTCCCTAACTTTTTTGACACACTCCGGAAAATTTTGGCGCCCCTGGCACATTATTGGCCCCTCCAATAGTACCTTCGGCATTGTAGGCAAGCATATTGAGTATCAAGGATTCGCTAATCAAACACCTGCTGGGAATGCCAAAATTCCATTTTTTATAATGCCAAGACTCTGCTCGCCTTCATTAAAGAGCAAGTCCAATATCGACAAATCGGACAAAAACTCTCCAAACTGCTGGTGGTAGGCCGCCGATGTAAAGTGAAAAAGCGACGTCATAAGACCGGCTTGCTCGACGCGCAATGTGTTTATGAGTGGGGTTTCCTGCTGCTCGAAAAGATAGTCGTTGCAGTGACACTCATTCATCCAAGCAATGACCCGTTCCGACCGATCTTTGACCTGCGGTAATTGAGAACTGTTAACAAGCATCTTCTGCATCCCGAGCGCTTTGAAAGCGAATAGGGCGGACCTCAAGTCCACCTCGGACAACTTTTCATTCCTTTGCGAAAATATGTCCTCCAACTCATCCCAATATTGATAAAAATAAGGAGCCATTCCGTAGTTCAATTCCAAGGTCCGGCGATGATTTTTCTGCCACATCTTTCGGTTGTCAATTTGCACGGCAGAAATATTTTGCAATCCCAATCCTTTGCTCAGCACGGGAACCGTTAACCAGCGCGTACCCTGGGCCGTCTTGATCCGCGTCCGATTGATGGTATCATGTTTTTTGTACTGAAAGGAATCCGCCCAAACAAGGACATCGGCCGCCATCGCTTTGGCAATGACGGCAATGGATGGAAAGTAGGCAGGTCGAATGACTGTGAGAATCATAGGGTTGACTTTCTGATGCGGACAATGGTTGAGAACATGCACACATAAGCGTTCACAGGGTTATGATTCTCAAGCCAGGCCACCTGAATTGATCACTTGGTTCGCAACCGCTACGGGCGTTGCAAGACAAAAGATAACTTCGCGCAAAGCATGCAATGAACGTAGAGAAACGACCTTCCGGGATCGGCATGCGAGAAACAAAAATAGCCTTGAGCAAGCCTCCCATAAACGATGGCCGTTAGCACCTTAAAGACCGGTTGGAGGATAGGCGGCATCTGCAAGAAGAGCAGAGAAAAGGCATTGCGAGCATCGCGCGCTCTGCGTGAGAAACTTGCGCTCACGGTCGCCCATTCTACGATTAGTTACATGCACACTATTTTTGCCATAGCCTCGCCAAATTGAAACAGGTTGGCGACAATCTCCTGTCAGCTTGCTGGCAGGAATTCTCGATAAAGCCGCAGGAGTTTTTCGGACTCGAGGCGCCAATTGAGCTGCTCACAGACAAACCTTCTGCCAAGATCGCCTAAGGTCTTGGCCTTGTCTGGATGGTCTAACAATTCTCTGATCGCTTGCGCATGTGAATGCACATCTTCCGGACGCACCAAAATGCCGGCCTGCGAGCGGTCCAGGATGTAGCGCAAGCTCGGCAAATCGCTGGCGACAATCGGTAGTCCGCAAGCCATGTATTCGAAAACCTTGTTGGGAAAAACCATCCGCAGCATTTGCTCGTTGACTTGCCAAGGAATCAGACCGATTCGGGATTGCACGAGATAGGGCGGAACCTGTTCATGGGGCACAAAAGGCATGTACTCAATCGCCTCCTGCAAACCGCGATCTTGTACGTACTGCTTCACCTCAGCTTCTACATGCGGCTCATTGAAAGGGCCGAGACAAAGCAGCTTGATATGCGGATGCGTTTTCTTTAGCTCCGCCATGATATCTACAAGTACTCTGGCACCGCGCACCAAGGTTAGTCCGCCCAGATAAATCAACCGATCCACCTTCGGCAGCTTCTGCTGAAACGCTGACTCGAATATTTCAAGCTGGGGCAAATTGCGAACTAACAGGGTGCGGCAACCACGAGCCTCGAATCGCTCTTGCTGATCCGGCACCACGCATATAACGCAATCCAGGCACCGGGCAAGGAAAGGTTCGACGACGCCGATCAGTTTTGCGGCCAGCGGCTTGAGCCAATCCGGATACCAGGCCCGCTCGTAGGCAGCCTCAGGGTAGTTTTCATGACAATCATAGATGACCCGCTTGCGCGTGAGCCATTTCAGCAGCAAGCCGAGCGGCAATAGCTCCAGATCGTGAAAATGGTAGACGTCCGCTCTCTCCTGCAAACATTTGCGGGCGAATGTGAAGGTACTCAACAGACGGAAGAAACGATTGCGCGGCCGCGGGATGCCTTTGACCTTCACATCATCGCGGCTTTCCTCGACAAAATCCGCGTGAGCCAAAAGGGTGACCTGATACCCGGCAGCCGCCAGCGTCCGCGCCTCGCGGTGAAAAACGCGCACGTCGAAGGGACGGTGAACGGTGGTGAAGACACAGACTTTCAATCCAGCACCATGCTCAAGCCGATCCGGCCCCGTTCCTTGTCGATGCTGACGACCTTCACATCCACCACGGCGCCGACGGAAACCACGTCCAGCGGATTTTTGACGTACTTTTTGGCCATGCGGCTGAGATGCACCAAGCCGTCCTGCTTGACGCCAATATCCACAAAAGCGCCAAAGTCCACCACATTGCGAACCGTGCCTTTGAGAACCATCCCTTCCACCAGATCCTCGATGCTCAACACGTCGCTGCGCAGAATGGGTAGCGGCATTTCATCGCGGGGATCGCGGTTGGGTTTTTCCAGACTACTGATGATGTCGCTCAACGTCTCTTTGCCGCAGCCGCAAATAGTCGCCAATTCCTCCAAGGACTTTTTCCCCTTTTGCACCTTTAGCCTCACCAGGCGGCCATTGGATTTGATATCCTCGATCTTGAGTCCAAGCTCTTCCAAAAGCTTTTGCGCCGCTGTGTAAGACTCTGGATGCACGGCGGTGGAGTCAAAAAAATTATCGCTTTCCGGCAGGCGCAGAAAGCCGGCGGCCTGCACGAAGGCATTCTCCCCCAAGCCCTTCACGTCTTTAAGCGCATCCCGGCAGGTAAATTCGCCGTTCTCTTCCCGATGCCTGACGATATTGTCCGCGACTCGGCTATTGATGCCGGAAACATATTTGAGCAAAGACGCCGAAGCCGTATTCACATCCACGCCGACCAGGTTGACGCACGATTCCACCACTTGATCCAGGGCTTCCGATAGCTTGATCTGATCCACGTCATGTTGGTAGAGGCCGACACCGATGGATTTGGGGTCGATCTTCACCAGCTCCGAGAGCGGGTCTAAGAGCCTCCGCGCGATGGAAATGTTGCCGCGCATAGAAGCTTCCAAATCCGGAAACTCTTTTTTCGCCACCGGTGAGGCGGAATACACTGAGGCTCCGGCCTCATTGACGATGGTGTAGTAGACCTTGCGATCCAATTCGCCAATAACCTCAGCCACCAGCTTCTCCGTCTCGCGGCTGGCGGTGCCGTTGCCGATGGCAATGATGTCCACATTGTGGTCTTCAATAAGCTCCTCAATGACTTCTTTGGCTTGCTGCCAATGCCTTTGCGGCTCATGCGGATAGATCGTCTCCCCTTCCAGGTAGCGTCCTGTGCTGTCGATGACCGCCACTTTGCAGCCGGTACGGAAGCCGGGGTCGATGCCCAAAATCTTCTTGCCGCGCAGCGGCGGGGAAAGCAACAAGGCGCGCAGATTTTTGGCGAACACTTGAATGGCGTGCTCGTCCGCCCTTTCGGTCAGGAGATTACGAACCTCACGCTCGATGGCGGGGGCAATGAGTCGATGATACGAGTCAGCAATGGCCGTGCGCAATTCGCCGGTAAAAATGCTGGCCGGCTTGGTTACGTAGACCTTTTCGATTTCGGCGACCATCTCTTCTTCCGAGACGTCGATCCAGACGCGCAGGACATCTTCTCGCTCGCCGCGATTCATGGCCAGAATTCGATGCGGCGGAATGGTCTTCACCGGCTCGGTGAATTCTTTGTAGAGCGCGTACTCTTTCAGATCCTCCGGGTTTCTCGCTTCCGAGGAAAAAACGCCCTTATCCAAAGTGGCTTGGCGAACAATTCCGCGAATGGTGGCATCATCCGAGACCATTTCGGCAACAATGTCGCGGGCGCCGGCCAAGGCTTCCTCCGCAGTAGCGACTCCTTTTTCTTCATTGATGAACGTTGCGGCGATTTCTAACGGATCGCCATCCACGGTTTCCTGCGCCAAAATAAGCAATGCCAAAGGCTCCAATCCCTTTTCTTTGGCGACAGTGGCCCGCGTGCGACGCTTGGGCTTGTAGGGCAGATAAAGGTCCTCCACCTCTTGCAGCTTGGCGGCGGCGCGGATTTTCTCTTCCAACTCCGGCGTGAGCTTGCCTTGTTCCTCGATGCTTTTCAGCACGGTCTGCTTGCGTTCCTCCAAGTTGCGCAGGTACTTGATGCGCGTCTCGATGGCGCGGATACGCTCCTCGTCCAGACTGCCGGTCATCTCTTTGCGGTAACGGGCGATGAAGGGCACGGTGTTCTCCGCATCCAACAGCTCAATGGTGCTCTTGACCTGATTCCAGCGCAAACCCAATTCCTCTGCAATCAGGGTGTACATTTGATTCTCGTCCAACTCGATTTCCTTCTCTGTGGTGAAGCGGTCGTGTCAATTACAGCCGAAAGACGGATGTGCGTTTTTTTTGCGGGCAAATATAAAACTGGGCGGGGAGAGATGCAAGAGATTTGAGGACTCCAGAGAAAATCTGATGAGTGTAATGCGGACACAGCGCGCCAGCACTTGCCTATTGAAGAATGCCGTGGTACCTTGCCATGTAGTAGGGCAACAAGAAGAAGGTGCCCTCGAACTCTGCGTAACCGTCACCCTGATTCCAAAAAAGCGCAAAGGCGTCCCGGTTGGGGCGCAAATGGCCGAGCTCATCGATGGGCAAGGCGTAGCCGTCCACGCGCCAGCCCATGCCCGGCTGTTGCCCGGGGGTCACGTCAAACACCACATCTAAGCGATGCCTGCTGTCCGTCTTGTAGCCGATCAAATCCAGCGGCATCCGCCGTAGCGTTTCAAGGATATGATCTTTTCGCGGGTCGCCTTTATAAAGCTGTTTGGCCCGAAAAATGGCGTAATTCTCTATCTCAGGAAAGACTTTTCCGGAGTCATACACTCCGCTGTCTACCAGCTTGGTAAAGCGGTCGGCCAGAGCGCCATAAATGACGTTACACGCGGCGTTCTTCTGCCTGCTCTCGTGCAGCCAAGCATTCTCAAGGCTCATTCGGTACATGAGCAGCAGGCCCGGATCCTCTTCATAATTGATCAGCCCGTACCAGCTCGTCAGGCACAACATCTTATCCCAAGGCACGACGTCTTCCGGGGGGAAGTACTGTTTGCTTTCCATGGAATTAACGTGGTACGCCTGCTTCTCCCGCAGCTCGGCTGCTACTTGGTCGTACTTGGCATCGCCAGTGACGTGCTTGGCGACTTTGAGAAACGAAAGCATCATCATGGAGTTGAGACCGCGCTGATCCCATCCCCAAAAGGTGTTGAGAAAGTTCGGGCCAAATCTTCCCCAGCGGGTGGGCGTTCCGTCATAATCCAGCAGATTGAAATCATGCCGAATTAGGTGATCGGTGATGGCGGCAACGACCTCACGCACCGGCTGTCTTTCTTCTTCAGTCTGCGCCACCAGATCGTAGTACACGCCATAGAAAAAGTAATGCCCGGAAAGCTCATCGGAGCTGGTGTCGCACTTCCAGCGGTATTTACCATCTTTGCTCAGGGGAAAACGGGGATAAATATCTTTCCACAGAGGGTCTTCTTCCTTCGATCGCTTGTTGTAATCTTGGTTAAAAATCTCGTTGACTGGCTCGGGCCAATCCACCGGAATGATGGCGCGAGCAGGAAATCCGGGTTCGTGAGTAATGTCCACCAGCCATTTCAGTGCCTTAAAGCTTCGCACGGCCAAAGCTTTGGCTTCCGGATCGCCGGTCACCGCATACCGAAACGCCTGCGATGCTCCGTACCACGAGGTGTACAAGCCGTCATTGTCCGATACGGTGTATTGCCATGATTCCGGATTGAATTGCTCTCTCAGCCGGCAGTGAATGACAAAACCATCCCGATTATGGCGAGCCTCCACTTGTCGCAGGAAATATTCGGCCTTTTGTTCCAGCGTCATGGGTGTGGGCACGATGCGTCCGACGCCGCCGTTGGTGGCGAACCAAGCCGTGCCGTCCTTCTGCACGGCGATGGCGTTCACGTAATCATCGGGCAACCAGCGGCGGGTCTGCCGGTAGTAAAAGTACGCCTGGTCCACCCGAATGGCGCCCTTTTCCGTGCCGAACCACACGATGCCATTGGGCCCGGCCGCCGCGCAGGTAAAATGGTTATATGGCAAGCCCTCTTTGCCGGTGAACAAATGCCAGCCGTCTGTATCTCGGTAGCCTACTCCCTGCTCGGCGCCGAACCACAATCGTCCATTCGAGTCAAAAGCCAGCGCACCCACGTCTCGGGGCGCCCAACTGTATTGGCTATCAGCCGGAAAAACCTGCTCCCATTTCTGGGTTTTGAAGCTGTACAAGTGCAGACCGTTCTTGCAGCCGACGGCATAATACGCCTGATTCCAAACTGTCGCCAAAACGTCCTGCACGGTTTTGGGCAGCTTGAGCTTTGGCGCTGTCTCTCCCCGATCTTCAAGCTCCGCGGCCTTCCAAACTTGGCCATCCCATCGTGCGACGCCATTTTCCGTAACGGCAATGGGCATTTCATTCTGCAATTTAATGTCCAACACCTTGTTGGCAGGGAGACCATGCTTCTCAGTAAAGATGGTGGCGACATCCTGGGAGAAGGTTGCATTGATATCGCTTTCTGGCCGGGCAGAAACAACTCCAAAGGCAATCAACACCAATAGGGTACGCTTCATCGTCTTTGCTCTCTCGCTTTGTACAATAAGCTTCCGACTACCCCAAGGTCGATTGGGTGATCATCCAAAGGCAGATGCACAAGGCGGATGGGATTGTCAGGATCAACACGACAAACATCCAGCACCGCAACAAGGGGACACGACCCGTCCTTTGATCACTATCCAATAATTCCCGGCTAGCCGGTCAATCAAATTGGCCAAACGACCGCCCCTATTTCACGTCTTTCACGCAGCGAAATCCGGTCATATAACCTCCGGTCGTATTGGCCGGAAGATAGTAACGATGTGTGGTACGTAACATGGAAATGCTGTTAAAGCTCGCCCCGCCGCGAATGACCTTGTATTTCTCGCCGTATTGCTCGCAAGGAACATCGTTGCCGGGATAGGGCTGGTACCAGTCCGCGGTCCATTCCCAAGCGCCGCCGGCCATGTCGATGCAGCCGTAGGGACTTTTGGGTTTGGCCGGCGCACCGCCGCGCGGATAACGATCGTCCCAAATGACGTAGGTGTCGTCATAGGTATTGCCCCAAGGAAAGATGCGACCGTCGGTGCCGCGGGCGGCTTTTTCCCACTCTTTTTCGGTAGGCAGACGCTTGCCGGCCCATTTGGCGTAGGCATTCGCCTGTTCCCAGGTGACGATGGCCGGATGGTTCTCTTTACCCTGCGGAAACTGAAAAGTGGGATCGAATTTCTTGAAATCCGCATTGCTCACTTCCAGAATATCGATGAAGAACGCGCCGGTTTCAGCAAGGTGCTGCGGCGTCTCGTCGGCGTCGCCGTACTCAGAACCCATGATGAATTCGCCCGCGGGCACATAAGCCATGCCTTCCGGAGCAACAGGTGCGCTGGTCGACTTTTCAGCAGCCCAGCAAAAGCCGGCCAACAGTATGAACAGGATCGTGATCAACACTCTCATTTTCCAACCCTCCTTACCAGGCAGGATCAATAAAGCCGTAATGGCGCCCGAACCAATAATTGCGGATCATGGTCACGGCGCTGCCCTCTTCTTCGGATTTGACGGTTTTAAAGCCCTCCTCCGTCGGGATTTTGAATTCTCGCATCTGGCGATCGAAACCCCACATGTTCTTGATGGCCTCGATGCATTTTTCTCCTACGACTTTTTCTTGCGTAAGGACTTCATAAAGCATATGAAACCACACCTGCGATTTCCACTTAAAGTCCGTATTCTTCCATTCGTACCAATGGCGGTTCAAGCTCATCTGGTATTTATTGAGCAAGGACGGATCGTCCTCCCAACGCATGATCATGTAAAAGGATTTGGCGGCCAAATCGTCGTCCCAGGGCGCGGTTTTCCATTCATCTGGCCAAAGCATCTTGGTTAGGATGGCATGGTCGTCGTAATGATAGCGGTCGATCAGCATCCTGTAGGCGGCGCGATAGCGATCTTTGCCGGTCAGTTTGTATGCCACTTTCAGGCCCGCGAGCATTTCTAAAGAGTTCAAAGCTTGGTGAGGTAGGTCCGGACAAAAGTCTCCCCACAACGTCATCTTGTTGTCCACGTCAACCAATTTGAAATTGTGATCCACGCAGCGCCCGATGAACCGATCGAGGAAATCTGCGGCGATCTTTTTGTGCTCCTCGTCCGCGCAGAATTCCCAATAAGTGCCCACTGCGTAGAAAAAGGTGGTGAACTTGTCGCTGCTCAAATCACCTTCCCACCGGTAACCGGGCATGCTGGTGGACCAGTGCCATTCCATGGGAAAGAAATACACCTGCTCATGCCAGAGCGGCTTGTCGGTTTTGTTAAAGCTGCGGGCGACCACCCCCGGCACGCCGGTGACCTTCTCCAGCTTGAGTAGACCGTCCATAAGCTGGTTGGCCAAATCCCGAACCTTCGGATCTTTGGTGACGGCGTATTGATGCGAATAAGCTGCCAGCAAAATACCGGTGTGATCGGCAACGTCCTCCTGGCTGCCCATCAACGGGCGATCCAAACCGGCTGGCGGAAAGATGACGTGTTGCATGATGATTCCCTCGTTCCAATGGTTGCCGCGCATCAGCTCGTCGAACATGGCAACCCGGACATGCAACGGATCGGTGCGTTGGGGGAACTTGTTTACCTTTTGCGCCAGGACCGGGGCGAATTGCGGCACGGCGCAAAAAAGAACAACCGCGAAAACGTGAAACAGCTTTGCTCGCATTGCACCCTCCTTTCGGTATTGAGTGAACCTCCGGTGAGCTTCATCGTCTGTGGTGATTTCATTCTTTGAAAATCGCGGGCTTTTTAGTTGTAGGGCGTAATCCGCTCTGCTTGCGTATAGCCAACAAAAGGGTAGTTGGCTCTGCAGATTTGGCTTTTTCCGGGACGCAGGTTAGCTCTGAGCGCTGCCCAATCTCGGCACGCAGCCCGAAGGCTATCAACCTTTGACCCAAATGGGGCTTGACCATGCCATGGACGGACGCCCTCGCACCAGGCCGGTTTGGGTGCAGCGGACGTAATAAATGGCGTCTCCCCGATGCAGGGTATCAACATAGTCAGCCCTGAACTCCATCTCAAGGGGCGACCATTCCTTGATGACTGTAAGATCTGATCCGGAAGCGGATTTCAATAGCTCTATACGCTCGATCTCGCGGGTGCCGACGGCATGGATCTGAATGCGTGGGGATTGGCTCAAATTCACTGTGCTCCCCATCGTTGCACCGCTGATGTTAAAATCCAGGTAAATGCGCACGCCCGTGGTTCCATAAGTACGTCGATGATACAGGGCGTCAAAGATCGCTGCGCGGGTCAGCTCCGGGGCCAAAACCGCGGTGATTCCGTAATGCGGTTGTCCCGGATGTGAACGATGTTCGTCAGAAGAGGCAACGGTGCTCAAATGCAGGCCAGCCAGCCAAGCAGCCTGCACCGTTTGTGTCGCCGGGGCTGAGGTGCTTGGGGAAGTAAAGTCGGAATGCTCAAACGACAGAGGATGCTCCGGATTATAGGATTCCGAGAGTCCGTGTCCGGAATAGATTTCGATGTTTCTTCGGAACCGCGGATCGTCCGGCGTCCATTCAATTCCTTGGGGAAACTTGCCGGTATGGTGCGGAATGGTCAACGCCTGTCCGGCGATTAACTGACGCCAAAGCTCCTGCAAGGAAGTATCTCGTTCCGGCCAAAGCGTACCCGGCTGATCGCGAAAATACACGTTATGATGCCCGTAGGGACGGCCCATTGAGCACTCGTAGGCGTGCAAGGTGACGAATTTCCCCTCATCGAGGTGCCGTTCAGTCAATGCATTGTATTCGGCCCAGGTGTGATGCCACAATCCCATGGGCAAAGAATCGGCCCTCGGCTTCCTGCCGTGATCCGTCAAGGCGTAAAAATCCAATCCGGAGACATAGCGAGCATAATCGAACATGCCGTCCCCCACCCCGTCCCAACTGTACTTTGAATGGGAATGAATGTCGCCCCAGTAAACGAAATACTTTGGTTTTTCCTTGTGGACGATGATCGCATTGCTTATTGTCGAGAAACCTTCTGTGTGGACTTGAATCGTCAGCATGCCGGGTTCCAAAGGTGTAAAGTCAACGATTGCCCATCCCCCGCCGGTCCAACCGCCTTCAGTCGCTATTCGAACTTGCTCGGGTAGATTGACTCTGAGGCCGACCGCCTTTAACGCAAAGGGCTTGGCAAATGCCATCACCGGATTGGCGAATTGATCCACCAGGGCAATGTGCAATTGGCCGGGCTGATTCACGACCATCGTTGTCGGAGCACTAACCAATAGCTCCGCGGCGAGGCCGCTTAGAGACTGAAGCATCGGCCTCGCCAGAGGCTGCCTTTGTGCATCGGGCGCCGGCTCAAAAACGCCGTCGCCGTCCACGTCCACTGCAGATAGAACCGGCTCTGGCTCAGTCCTCACAATGGACGCGAGCATTCCTGGACTTCCCTTGGACGTATCGCCATAAACGACGCGTATCAAGTCCCCTTCCCGCAGCTTTCCTCCTGTTACTTTCACCCGTACAACAAAAACATATCTCTCGGACCGGCTATCCAATCCAACTTTGGCGTGTTTCACCAACACGCGATCGGTTTGACCTTCCACAATCGTCTTCAACTGGACGGCTGGATTCGTACAATGGGCGGAAACATAGTGAATCTTTTGCGGATCGGTAGCTTGCAGTGAATTTGCAGAGTTGCGTTCCCCGGCGTGCCAGGTGTCGGGAAGCTGCACGCGAATGCCGCCCCCTGTGGATATCCCCGAAGAGCCGGCTTTGTAGGTCACCGTCCAGGTGCCGAGCTGACCGGCAATTCCTGTCACAGGCTTTACGGATATCCATCCGTCCGCTTCATTGCCGGTGACAAGGAACCAGGTGGACGCTTCCTCCAGGTACTTGCACGTCGTCATCAAAACAAGAGGAAATAGGATGAAAAATCGAACTGATGAGAAAATGGAGTCGGCTTTGCCGTTACGGCTAAACATCCCATTGGCATTTTCACGATGACTCATCGCTCGTGTCCTTCTATGAAAGCACAAACCGCAGCGACAGAAAAATGCGGAACTTGGCCTTTCTGAGCTCAAACGGATTTCCTCCCAAGCCCAAGAAATCGGTTTTGTATTTCAGGAGATGATAGTCAAGGGCCAAGTCAAAAATCGTACTTTTCGACATGATCCCCAGGCCGCCGGTAACAAACAGAGACTTGGCTTGTGCCCCCCGCAATGAGGGATTCACATCATTGTATTCAAATACCTGCTCGGGATTGGTAAAGAAGCCCAAACGGAGCGGCATGTCGAACGTCTCGGAGTGAACGAGGTATTCCGAGCCAAACCGGAAGGAATGCGCGTTGGCAAACGGCTGAACCTTTTCCTCAGAGCCTGATTGGATACTCGCTTTTTCCCACGGGCGCAAAACGTAGTCGAAGGCAATGATCCAGTCGGGTAAAGGTTTCACCTCAACGCCAAACGCCGAGGAGAGGGGTTTGCTCAAGGATTTTTTTTCCTCATATTCACGCTTCTTATCGCTCGGGTCAGTGTATTCCAGATTGGCAAAGTGAATCGTGTAAGGAAAAGTCAAGCGGCTTGCAAACGTCAGCACGTGTGAAGCGCGCCAGGAAATGCCCATATCCACACTAAAGCCGGAAAACCGATTCTTCCACGTGTCCTTGCTCTCCGTATCTTTTTCAGCGGAAGTGACCTTTTCTATTTCTTTCAACTCTTGCTTGCCGGCGAGGAAATTCAAGCTGGTTCCAAGAGACAAATCCGGAAGCACTCTGGTTCCAATCCCACCCGAGAGTGAAAACAGGCCTCCGGCTCGGTCCACGGTGTTTTCCAATCTAACACCCGTAGAAGCGTCTGTGGTGGTCCAACTGAAATTATCGTTCAGATCGACCATATTGCGAATGGCAATCCCGCTGACAAAACGCATTTCCTGCGCCGCAATTGGGATGGTGAATCCAACGTAATTCAAGCTAAAATTACCGCCTTGTGTCGCTTTGTAGGTTTTATTCGGCTGAAAATTAGCCGGGGGATCGATTTCCATCTTACCAAAACTGAGCGCAGTAGCGATGGATGCGCTTGCAAGATTAGAAGCTGCCAATCCCGCCGGATTCCAGAGCAGCGCGGTTGCATCATTCGCCAAGGCAGTATAGGCTTGGCCCATAGCGGCAGCGCGTGCGCCGGCCGGCGTGTCGGTCAAAATAGCGCCATCGATCACAAATTCTTGGGCTGGAACCCGAGAAAAACAAAAAAACAATAAGTACACCACCCTGTAACAGATTCGTTTTAGTCGCATCTCTTACTCACCAACAAATCGGTTATCGCACCGCGACCCCGGCATGAATCTCTTCTGCGGAAGATCCTTATTGCGAACGGTCAAGACCTTTTGGCTCAGTCAAGTGAAATAGAATCCTCCGGCAGCTTTTCTCATTGAAGAAAGTTAAAGAAAAGGCGAGTCGATCTCGAATCAGCTCGCCTGAAAACCAATGAACTTCCTGCCTCTTGACCGTGCCCGCAACAGCGAAATCAGCAAAAGTCAAAAGGCAACACTTCGCAGCTTAGGCTTTTTCTCCCAGCTTGAGGAATGGCCGGACCAAATCCATTGGCATGGGGAAAATAATGGTCGAATTATTTTCGGTGCCAATTTCACTGAGTGTCTGCAGGTAGCGCAATTGCAGCGCCTGTGGATGCTTGGCCATGATTTCGGCCGCATTGGACAAGGTCTGAGACGCTTGGAACTCGCCATCGGCGTGGATGATCTTGGCGCGTCGCTCGCGTTCGGCTTCCGCCTGTTTGGCCATAGCTCGCTGCATTTCCACCGGCAGGTCCACGTGCTTCACTTCCACCAAACCGACTTTGATGCCCCAGGGATCGGTGTGGGCATCAATAATCGCTTGCAGCTCGCGGTTGATTTTGTCGCGCGCAGATAACAACTCATCCATTTCTGCTTGTCCCAGAATGCTGCGCAAGGTTGTCTGCGCTAATTGGGAGGTGGCATAGAGGTAATCCTCTACCTCCACAATGGCCTTGCTCGGATCAATAACTCGGAAGTAAAGAACTGCATTTACCTTGACGGATACATTATCCCGAGTGATCACGTCTTGTGGCGGAATGTCCATGGCAATGGTGCGCAGGCTGACTTTGACCATACGATCGACAATGGGGATAAGCAAAATAATTCCCGGACCGCGCGAGCCGACAAGCCTGCCTAAGCGAAAAATTACGCCACGTTCATATTCGCGCAACACTCGAATAGCGCTCAGTAGCAGTAAGACACCGATAATGACTAGAACAGTTACTGGTTGAATCATCTGCAGCCTCCTTTTGTCAGCTTTAGATTTTATGCACCTCTTAGGTTAGTTTCATCACCTTTACTGCAAGCCCATCTACCGCCACGACTCTTACTCGATCCCCTTCCTTGATTGTCTCTTCGCTGTACGCTTTCCAAAGCTCTCCATGCAATCTGACTTGGCCTTCCTTCTCGATGGCGGTCACCGCAACTCCCTTTTCGCCGATTAACCCTTCGCGCCCGGTGGTTGGCTGGGACACGCGGGCCTTGAGCGCCATTCCCAGTGCAAATGCAAAAAACAATCCTGTTGCAATCGCCAGAGTCAAGGCGATGCGCCAATCCACGGAAATGGGAAATCCCGGGATCTCTTCATACAGCATAATCGAGCCTAAGAACAAAGCAATCGCGCCGCCGATCGAGAGCACTCCATAGCTGGTCACCTTGACCTCCAGTACGAAAAGAATGATCGCAAATAGTATGAGTAGCAAGCCGGCGGAGCTGAGAGGCAATGTCTGCAATGCAAAGAATGCCAGGATAATGCAGATGCCCCCGACCACGCCCGGCACAACGGCGCCAGGACTAAAGAGCTCGAAAAACAAACCGTAGATGCCAAGAATCAGCAGAATGTAGGCGATATTTGGATTGGATATGCGATAGAGGATTTTGTCGCGCCAACTCATTTCATCCACCACCACGGTAGCGTTCTTGGTAGCCAAGGTCTTACTACCGGACTCGATGGTGACCGTCCTTCCATCGATTGCGTGGAGCAGGCTGTCCTGATTTGGGCAAATCAAATCGATGATGTGTAGTTTCAAAGCTTCTTTCTCATTGGTGGAAATGCTCTCCCGCACAGCCTTTTCCGCCCAGGCGGCATTTCTTCCGCGTTTTTCCGCAATGCCGTGAATCCAGGCACTGGCCCAGTTGGTCACCTTTTCTTTCATCACTTTGGACGTATCTTGCTGCCCGCCGATGCCGACCGGGTGCGCTGCGCCGATGTTGGTCCCTTCGGCCATGACAGCAATGTGACTGGCCAAGGCAATAAAGACGCCGGCAGATACTGCCCCGGAGCCGCTGGGGGCAACATAGATCACCACCGGCACGTCCGCGCTGAGCATTTTTTTCACAATCGTCTTGGTGGATTCCAGCAGGCCGCCCGGGGTGTCCATTTGTATCAGCAGACACTCATACTTGCCCTTCTCCGCCCGGTCGATGTTCTCGACAATGAACGCGGCGGAAACAGGATTGATGTCGCCATTGATAACGATTTTGAGGACTTGCCCAGGTTCGCTAAATGCCAACGAGGCAGAAAGAAAAACCAATCCAACAAGTAAAGCGACGATCCGACGACGATACATCTTTTATCTCAGCCAAAATGATGGGAGCCAAATAGGTAACCAATCACAGGGGGTCCTACCAATCCTGCTATTCCTGCGGATGCGGGAATCTCCTTTCCATGGCACGGCAGAAGAAGACCCCTGCATGCGCCGGGGTGACGATCTCCTGTGATTGGTTATCCAAACAGATATTGAAATGCGAGCTTCTGCAAATAATTACGCCGCAAATGTACTAAGCCGCACGCTGAAATGCAATTCCTTTTTTAGCACTGATCGAGGCCTCTTCAGACAATGAAGACCTCTAGGGTCTGGGGATTTTTTGAGGTCCAACTGTGAAAGTGAGATGTTGTTCTGCGGCAAAGATTAAGCTTGCATTATTCACCAGATAGACATTAAATTAGTCGGGAAAACCGTTCTTCCCTATTAATTCGCCTGCTTCATCATTATTCCTCGGAAGGTGTACATGTTAGCCAAGGTCCTGAGTGCGGCTGTACTGGGCATCGATGCCTACATCGTCAAGGTCGAAGCACATCTGGAAGGCAAATTGCCATTTTTCGCAACGGTGGGCCTGCCGGATGGGGCTGTACGTGAATCCAAGGAACGCGTGCAAGCGGCCATCAAGAACTCTGGGTTCCGTTATCCCATCAAACGCATCACTGTAAACTTGGCCCCGGCGGACGTCAAGAAGGAAGGCGCGGCGTTCGATCTGCCGATCGCCGTCGGTATTCTAGCGGCTACGGGACAAGTGGATACTACCTTGTTGAATGACTATGTTATCCTCGGCGAGCTGAGTTTGGACGGCAGCCTTCGTCCCATTCACGGGGTGCTACCCATTTCAGTTTCGGTCGTGCAAGAGAAAATCCGCGGCATTCTTCTTCCCCCGGAAAACGCCAAAGAAGGAGCCATGGCGCGCGACTTGGAAGTGATTCCGGTGAGCTCGCTCATGGATGCAGTGAGTTTTCTTAACGGCGACCAGAGCTTCAAGCCATTTGTGGCGGATTTGAAGGAGGTATTCTCCGCCAGACGGCAATACCAGGAAGATTTTCTCGATGTCAAGGGCCAGGAAAACGTCAAACGCTCTTTGGAAGTCGCTGCCGCCGGCGGCCACAATATCATCATGATCGGCCCGCCGGGCTCCGGTAAAACCATGCTGGCCAAACGGCTGCCGAGTATTTTACCGGACATGACCTTAGAAGAGGCTTTGGAAACCACCAAGATTCATTCCGTGGCCGGGCTCTTGCCGACCAACGAGGCGCTCATCGCCACCCGACCATTCAGATCGCCGCATCATACCATCAGCGACGCCGGGCTCATTGGCGGCGGCACCATTCCCAAGCCGGGCGAAGTCAGTCTGGCGCACCATGGCGTTCTCTTTCTCGACGAGCTACCCGAATTCAAAAAGAACGTGTTGGAAGTCATGCGCCAGCCTTTGGAAGACGGGAAGGTGACGATCTCCCGTGCCCTGCTCTCGTTAACCTACCCGGCTGAATTCATGCTTGCCGCGGCGATGAACCCGTGTCCCTGCGGCTACTATACAGATCCGAATAATGAATGCTCCTGCTCGGCTCCGCAAATACAAAGGTATCTTTCCCGGGTTTCCGGACCATTGTTGGATCGCATCGACATTCATATCGAGGTGCCGGCGGTGAAGTACAAAGAGCTAAGCAGCGCCGGTACCGGCGAGTCTTCGGAAAAAATACGCGCCCGGGTGGAAGCTGCCCGGCAAATTCAGCTCAAGCGCTTCGGCGATCATCCCAAGCTTTTCTGCAACGCAAGAATGGACTCGAAGGAGATTCGCAAGTACTGCCGGATTGACGAGCGGGGAGACGAGCTGTTGAAGATGGCCATCACCAAATTGGGGCTCTCAGCCCGCGCTTATGACCGGATTCTCAAGGTCTCGCGTACGATAGCCGATCTCGATCTGTCCGATGCCATCAAGCCGGAGCACGTCAGCGAAGCCATTCAGTATCGCAGCTTAGACCGTTCGGGAATTTTATAGCGCCGTTTTCTTATCGGAGATGGAGGTTCATATGGAAGAAGGTGCAAGGCCGCTGAGCACCATCGAAGTTGCTCACAAGGGTGACATCGATATTGTCACCATAAAAGAGCGCAGGATATTCCTGCAGATCGCTGAGACATTCCGCGAAGAGCTTGTTTCCGTCATCGAG
Organism: Caldithrix sp.; assembly: GCA_020722685.1. The sequence continues at coordinate 18,396 of DYKH01000033.1, forward strand.
GGCGGGGCGAGCAAGCTCATCGTCGATCTGAGTCAGGTCAGTGTGATGAACAGCTCCGGCTTGGGAGTGCTCATCTTGGCGCGAGACAAGCTGAAAAAGCGGAACGGAAGAATCGTTCTGTGCGGTATGCAGCATATCATGGCGGAAATATTTGCAAGAATGCACCTGGATTCTTTTTTTGACGTTGCCGCTGATACGGAGGCGGGACTGAAGCTCTTCGAGCCATTGGGGAAGGAAGCATAAAAAATCCCTGTAAGTAGCGCAGAGCGTAAAGAACCGTGTCTATACACGGTGGGCACCGCCTAAGCGTTTTTTACGTCCCCGGCTCCTTCCCGAAGGAAGGAGGAGGCATGTAATACACGTTTAGAGCAAAGCTCCCAATTTAAAGGTGTTGGTTCCTTTTTGCTAACTGCATCTGCTTACAGGGAAACTTTTTCTTGCACGGACAATTAATAAAAATTCGCCGTCAATGTCAAGAGAAATATTTTCGCAAAGCAGAAGAAAATTGATGCACCTCAGCATCCGCCACTTGAAGGACGAGATCGGTGAACCCACTCCATCGATCGGCTCTTGCTCTTGCCCATTCTTGTCCTCTTGCACATCAACTCTTTGTATCCTTCTCGAAACCTCGCTTTCTTGCAAGTAAGCTCTGTCTTGAGAGTTCTCTAATCTCCTGATGATCCTTGCAGAAGCATCGTCTTCAACTCTCCAAAGTCATTCTGAATGATCGAGGGCTTCGAGCCTTCCAAAGCCGCAAGCTCGTCAGGCAGCGGCAGCAGCATCTTGAGCGCCTCTGCGATAATCTCGACAAACTTGCCTGGGTGAGCGGTGGAAAGAACCATGCACGGCGCATCCTTCGCCCAGGTAGTCTGAGCGCGGAACTGCTGCACCGCCTCGAATCCCACGCCCGTGTGCGGATCGATCACATAGCCGAACTCCCGATAAACTCGTTGAATCGAAGCGATGGTCTGTTGATCGTCCACCGAGGTTGACCAAAGCATTTCCCCTATTTGCTCGTGATCGTCGTCGTACAAATCACGAATCCGCGCCCAGTTGCTGGGATTACCGACGTCCATCGCGTTGGATAAGGTTCGCTGCGTTGCCTGCGGGCGAAACTGTCCGGATGCCAAATAGTGGGGGACTACCGCATTGGCATTCACCGCGGCGATGAACATTCTCACCGGCAGCCCCATCTTTTGCGCAAACAAACCCGCCGTCAAATTACCAAAGTTTCCGCTGGGAACGCAGACAATCAGCTCTCGCGCTCCTTTAGCTAAGATCTGCGCCACGCCCCAGAAATAGTAGAAAGATTGCGGCAGCAATCGGCCAATGTTGATCGAGTTGGCAGAGGAAAGTCTCATGGCCTTTCGCAGGTCCTCGTCAGCAAAAGCCCTTTTCACCAGCGCCTGGCAATCGTCAAAGCTCCCCAGGACTTCCAACACTTGAATGTTATCACCCAAGGCCGTCAACTGCTTCTCCTGCAACGCGCTCACCATTCCGGAGGGATATAGCAATACGACCCTAACCCCCTGAAGGCGATGATAGGCGTGGGCGACCGCGCTGCCGGTGTCTCCCGAAGTTGCCACCAAAATGGTTAAAAGCTGATCTTCATTGGAAGAAAAATGCCCCATACAGCGCGCCATAAACTGCGCGCCGAAATCTTTGAAGGACAGCGTGGGACCATGAAAGAGTTCCAAAGCAAAAGTCATGTCGTCTAGATTTCTCAACACGGGCGCGAAATGGTAGGCGTCATGGAAAATTTGCCAAAGCGAGGTTTCACTGATTTCAGGAACCAGCAGTCGCCTACAAATCTCGAAAGCAAATTCGGGATAGGACTTGCCGGCCCATTCAGCCAGTTCTCCGCTGGAAAACTGAGGAAATGATGCCGGCATGTACAAGCCGCCGTCGGGTGCTTGGCCGGTGAAAAGCGCCTCGCGAAAAGACACCAACGGAGTCTGCCGGTTTGTGCTATAGAATCTCATCACCGATCCCTTGTCCCTGGCCCAAGATCGATCGCGTCTTGGAGCTCTTCATAGGAATGGGTGACTCGGAACTGCGGAAAGTCGGCAATAACGTTCTGCGAGGGCCGAAACAGAACTCCCGCATCCGCTTCGGCCAGCATGGCCGTGTCGTTATACGAGTCGCCGATGGCGACGACATAGAAGCCAAGCTCCTTAAATGAGGCCACAGCATTCTTCTTCCCATTGGGAATGCGGAGGTGATAATCAATGATCATTTTCTCATCATCGACCTCCAGTGTATTGCAAAAGTGAGTCGGGAATCCCAGCTTGACCATGAGTGGAGCGACGAATTCGTAGTAGCTGTCAGTCAGGACGACGGCTTGGGCACGTTGACGAATCCATTGCAAAAACTCAACGGCGCCTGCCAGCGGCTCGATGCTTTCGATGACGGTTTGGATAGCCGGCAAAGAAAGCTTGTGGTTGCGCAGTATTTGCAGCCGGCCTTGCATGAGGACGTCGTAATCTGCGACGTCACGGGTTGTCAGGCGTAGCTTTTCAATTCCCGTTTTTTCCGCGACGGCGATCCAAATTTCCGGCACCAAGACGCCTTCAAGGTCCATGGCAATCAATGGGGGTTTTCTATACAACCGTGGCTCTCCAAAAACTTTTACTATGAAAGGTGAAAACAGAGGCTAATCGTATCGGCAAAAATGCCGCCTGCCGTCACTTCGCGGCCGGCCCCCGGTCCCTGGATGGTCAGCGGCGAATCCAAATAACGTCGAGTCGTAATCTGGATGATGTTGTCCGTCGCACGTGAATTCGCCAGCAGATGATCTCGCTCGATCTGCTTGACGGCCACGTTACAGGCGCCGTTCTCCAAAGTGGCGATGTAGCGAAGCACGCAGCCCTCTTTTGCGGCTTTCTCACGCAAGGCTTCATAGTGCGTATCGAGGGAGGGCAGTTTTTGCCAAAAACCTTCCAGATTCCCATTCATCAGCTCATTCGGCACCAGCGACTCCACGTGAACATCCGATAATTCCATTTTGAGTCCGATCTCTCTCGCCAGGATCAACAGCTTTCTGGCGACATCCATCCCCGAGAGATCATCGCGCGGATCCGGCTCGGTGAATCCTTCTTTATGTGCATCGCGAACAATCTGACTGAATGGGCGCTGGCCGGAAAGAGTCGCAAACAAGTACCCCAGCGTGCCGGACAGGATGCCCTCGATTTTGAGAATCTCGTCGCCGCTATGCCGCAGGCTCTTTAAGGTGCTGATGATCGGCAGTCCTGCGCCCACCGTCGCCTCGTATCGATAATGCAACCGGTGGCCATTGGCCAAAGCAGTGAGTCTGTCGTAATAGCCTTGCTCCATTGTGTTCGCTTTTTTGTTTGCCGCGACGACGTGCACCCCGGCAGCAAGAAAATCCGCATATCGCTTGGCAACCGCATCGCTCGCGGTCACGTCGATGAGAACGCTGTTCAAAAGCCGCAGCCGTTTTATGGATTCCAGAACCGCATGTATATTAGAAGTTGACTCGGATGCCTTGAGTCGTTCCTCCCAATTGTCCAAATCAAGGCCATTTTCGTCGATGAGCATTCTTTTGCTGTTTGCCAAACCGCAGACGTTGAGAACCAGACCTTGGGACATGGCCAATTCCTTTTGACGGGACCGAATCTGCTTGAGCAGCGTCGAGCCGATGGAGCCGGTGCCGACGATGAACAGGTTGGCAATCCGCCGGGACAGATAGAATGCCGAATGGATGACGTTGACCGCCTTGACCGCATCGCGGCTGTTGACCACTAAGGAGACATTCCTCTCCGAGGAGCCCTGCGCGATGGCAATGACGTTAATGGAATTCTGTCCCAGCGCGCCGAATAGCTTTCCGGCAATGCCGGGAATTCCGGCCATATCCTCGCCAACCGCGGCGATGATGGTCAGACCATCGGTTTGTTCGAGCTGATCGATTTTGCCAGCGATCATTTCCGCATCGAATTCCGTGCGAATGGCCTCGCAAGCCGGAACTGCATCCTTCGACTGCACGGCAAAGCAGATACTGTGCTCCGATGAGGCTTGTGAAATCATGATCACGTTGATGCTTTTTGCCGCCAGCGCGCCAAAAAGCCGACTGGCGATGCCCGGCACGCCCACCATGCCGCCGCCTTGCACGTTGATGATGGAAATGCCGCCGAACGAGGCGATCCCTTTCACCGGATGCTGACCGCCATCCCCGGTCGGTGAGATAACGGTGCCGGGATTGTTGGGTGCAAAGCTGTTCTTGATAAACACCGGGATGTTCTTCTTGATGGCCGGCACTAAGGTTTGCGGATGAATCACCTTGGCGCCAAAATAGGATAGTTCCATCGCCTCTTCATAGCTGATGCGAGGTAGGATGAAAGCCTCTTTGACGGAGCGAGGATCGGCGCTCATAAAGCCGTCAACGTCAGTCCAGATTTCGATTCCCTCCGCGTCCAAGGCGGCGCCAAACAGCGCGGCGGTATAATCCGAGCCGCCGCGTCCCAAAGTGGTGGTGATGCCGTCTTCGCTGGAACCTATGAACCCGGTTGCGACATAAATCTTGTCCGGCAGAATTCTTGACTTGATGAGGGCATAGGTCGGCTCGATATGCACCTTGGCACCGCCATGCCTCTTGTCGGTGATGACCATCTGGCGGGCATCCAGATATTCTGCCGCAAGACCTTTTGTACGCAGCAAGGTGGTCATGAGCGAAGCGGATAGACGCTCGCCGAAGCTGAGGAGCAAGTCCATAGTTCGCGGGGAGCATTCCCGTACCAAGCTGACACCTTTGAGCAGATCCTGCAATTCCGCAAACATGGAGGACATGGCTTCCGATGTTCGAGTGTCTTGCAACGGTTGAGCGAAAACCTCCGCGTGCCTTTGCCGGATTTTTCCCAGCTTGGATTGAGCAACGAGGCCGTTATCTTCAGCGGTTTTGGCGCAATCCAACAACTGATCGGTAACGCCGCCCACGGCCGAAACCACGACCACCAGGGTAGGAGCTTGCAAGGCCTTTTCTTTGACAATATTTGCTACGTTCTCCACACGCGCAGCCGAACCCAGAGACGTTCCTCCGAATTTCAAGACCTTAATCATTCTTCTCCTTTTGTGTTGGTACCTGCTCCATATAGTCCAGAATCTCGTTCTCGCATCGCATGGCGCCTGTGCAGGATACGTCTCCCAAGCTAATAGCAGCGGCCGCGGCGGCAAACTTGAGTGACTTTTGCAGCGGCCAATCCTGATCCACTCCGTGCAAGAAACCAGCGGAGAAGGCGTCTCCGGCGCCAGCGTTGCCTTTGCAATCCTCCGGCGAGACGATGAAATTCTCTTGGATCAGCAGTCCGTCCTCCTGCGAGTAGGCATAATTCGGGCCTTCGGCGCCGCAATGGACAACGGCGAGTTTTGCTTTCAATTCTTCTACCAGTGCGATACAGGCCTCTCTCGGCTCCTTGCAACCGGTTATCGAACAGGCCTGATCCTCATTGATGCAGCAAATATCGACGTAGCGCATGGTCTTTCGGTAGCGCAAAAACTTGAACATGTTCTCCTGGTTAGGCGAGACAAAATCCAAGGCGGTTTTTACTCCCAGCTTTTGCGCTCGAGCCAAAGCCCGGCCCATGACCGTACCGAATTCCGGCTCTTCCAAATCCATTTGCGGCAGCAGAAGACCATAGCCGAACATGGCGATTTTGTATTTAGCTACCTCAGCAAAAGGGATGTCGTTTTCGCAAAAAGAACCCATTGCGCCCAAGGCGTGGCGAAAGATGCGCTCGATCTTGCCGTCCGGCATGCGCAGATGAATGACTTCCGTCCAGGAGGTTTCGTTCTCGACATCGACGATGAGCTGAGCCGTACCGATGTGCTGCTCCTGCAAGACTCGCCGGATCAACTCCGCGCGATGGTCCTCTCCCACTTTGCCAACAACAGCGAGAGGATAGCCGCCGCCAATCTTGGCCAGATCGACAGCGACGTTGAGTGCCATACCGCCGACGCTGTATTGAATCTTCTCACCTTTCAGCTCGGATTCCGGGACGAATTTATTGGCGTCCACATAGGTCAATTGACCCAGCCCGATGGCGGGAACCAGTCCGTCCACAATCGAACTGCCGATGAGAGCAATGCCGTGATGAGCGTTCTTCATGCGAAAGGCTTTCCTTTTTTCTATCAGTACGGACCGGGGCTATAACGCATCAAAACTGAGCTATTCTTTCAGCAGTCACTACCAGATAACGCTGCTTGCCGACTTTCAATGCCAGTGGCAATCCTTTTATCAACTCGGCGCCAAGCTTGGCTTCGGAAGATTTTATCTCGCTGTCCATCACCCGGTAAAGCTGCGTCGGCTCCACCGTAAACCATTCCGGAAATTCGTTGATGCGGGCGTAATTGTGCTTGAATTGGAAAACGGTTTTGTGTCGGGGCGAATCAAAGCAGAGCTTTCCTTGCCAAGCTTTTTTAGCTTCGATAGCGACAAAAAGACTATCCCCTTGCATCGTCGCTCCAACGGAGACGTCTTTGTCCCAATCTACCAGCCGGCAGCCTTGGGTTTTCCATAGCGCATACATGAGCACCGTGCGGTTCCAATTACCGTCGCCATACCAGCTTTCGATATAGCCTTCCTTCTGCTGAAATCCCAGCATCACTTGCATCTCCGATTCGATCCAGTCAAATGCTTCGACCACGGGAACGCGATTGACCATTTCAAACGCCCCTTCGATGGAATCCGCGTAGCCATCGGCGGGCCGGCCTTCCCATTTGGCGTTGCGATAGTTCCCAATGGATCTGAGCGCGTGCGCAATGGCGTCCTTGTACTTTGTTTCGCCCGTCACCAGATAGAAATCCCACCAAGCAGTGTACAAATATCCCCAATTGTCATTCAGCGGACCTTGGACGATGCTCAAGTCGGAACATTTTATTCGGTTCGGGAATTGGCCGTCCGCATTTAGCGTGGTGGCGATCTTGTCCAGCATGTTTCTGATTGGCCAGTAATAAGCGATGCCTCTCTCGCGACCTTCATCGCGCTCGATAGCGAACAACAACGCCAATCCGCCAATGATTTCACAGCCATGATCCCGCAGTACCAGCAAGTCTTCGCCCTGATGATTCTTGAAATCCCATTGGTGAGCCGGCAGGCCATTGTTCAGCGGCATGACTTCAAAACAATAGGCATCCCCAATGCTTTCGGCGCGCTGCAAGTATTTCTCGTTGCCTGTCATTGCATAGAGGCGGCACAACACCTGCAGGTTATCCCCATTCACCTCCGCCGATCCTGAGGGAAGCTTGCCAAACGGTGTTTCGACGGGCGCATTGGCGTAAATCGCTTCCACCAAATCCGTCATGCGGGAAGACCAGGCCGTTTTGCCCAGCAGTTCGGTAATCGGCACCAATCCATCCTTGGCGTACTCCGAAGCGCCAAAGATATTGTAGGCGAGGTTCTTTTCATTCTGGTGCGGCGGATCGAAAAAGAAATCTCGCGGCAGTCCATCCGGCCCGGTGGTAAGCTGGATTTCCTTCCGCAAAAACTCGTACATGTAGCCGTCATAAAGAGGAGGATCGAGCAAATAAGCCGTCAAAGTTAGAAAGGGATAAAGATCAGCGGCAGTATCCTTGACCTGGTAATGGGCTTCCTGCGGTTTGTACGGCTGATAGCTTGGCAAGAGTCTTGGCAACAATCCAGATTTGGAATCTTTGTATCGCAGCCACGCCTGCATATTTGCTTTCGCCTGCACGAAAACCTGGTTGGCGCGCCAGCCATTTTGTAGGGCCAAATCGAACTCTTTGTGAAAAGCCTGCCCGATTACGGGTGAAGCAAGTCCGCAAAATACCAAGGCAAAGAGGAAAATCCGTGGTTGCTGCATGCGTATCTCCGATGGATTTGAGGAATGGGAAGCAAAGTGAACAAGCTGACATTAATGCGGTTTAAAGGAGCGGCGCGCTGTCCCGCATTGATCGCCAATGGACTGCTGGGCTTGGGGGGAAAATAGGCTAATTCGGAAAAATTATCAAGAAAAAATATTCGCTACAGCTTCCATGACCGGCTCACGGTGTCACTCGTGGACCGCCGCGATACTTGGTGTCCTTCGGTGAAAACAGCTCGCAGTCGGAATTGGAAGCCAAACGAACCTCTATCGCAGGAAGGCGTTTCGATTTCATGGCAAAGGCTCGGCAGCCGTACGGAAAAGCCCTATCGTAAGTGATAAAAAAGTGTTTGCACTGGTAGCAAGAAATTGTGTCACTTTGTTGCATGGCCGAACATTTCGCGAATAGGTGCCTTGGTATATTCTGACTATCTGTTTGGAACCATACCCGGGAAAAATTAAGGCGACTCTTTCGAGAATCGCCTTTGTTATTAAGTGCGCCAGGCGGGAGTCGAACCCACAACCTTTGGCTCCGGAGGCCAACGCTCTGTCCTATTGAGCTACTGGCGCAATTGTAATCATTTTGTTTCGGTGAAATGCCCTATTGCGGTTGGGAGCCTGGCCGCCCTTTGCCTTGCATACTCTCACGGCAAATTTAGACGCGTTATTTTCACAGCCTTGCCGCTGACCGCATCAATGCTGATCACCACGCCGCAAAAACGATTGTTGCTGGAGGCGATTTGGTACCGTTCCGGGACTTGATACATAAACCGCTTAATAGCCGTTTTCGTGTCCAAACCGATGACCGAATCATGCGGCCCGGTCATGCCGGCGTCAGTAATGAAAGCCAATCCTTGCGGCAAAATTCGCTCGTCAGCCGTTTGCACATGTGTGTGCGTGCCAATAACAGCGCTAACCGTTCCGTCGAGGTACCAGGCGAGAGCCAGTTTCTCAGCAGTGGCTTCGGCGTGCATATCCACAACGACAATGGGCGTTTTTTCTCGCAGGCGACTTGCTGCCTGCATTCCCACCTTGAACGGACAATCGATGGGATACATGAACGTCCGTCCTTGCAGGTTCAGCACGCCGACGTGATGACCGCGAGAAGTAGTAAACATGGTCGAGCCTCGGCCTGGCGCTTCCGGCGGATAGTTCAGCGGTCGCAGCACCCGATTGGTGGTATCCAAATAGTGGCGAAAAGCGGCGTTGTTCCAAATATGATTGCCGCTGGTAATAATGTCAATCCCAGCCGAGAAGTACTGACGGGCGATGGGCTCCGTCAATCCCTTGCCTTTGTCGCCATTCTCGCCGTTGGCAATACACATATCTACTTTGTACTGCTTTTTCAGACTGGGCAAGAATGTGGTCACCGTGTCCAAGCCCGGCTTGCCGACAATATCCGCGATGAATAGAATTGTCACTTGATCCGCATCAGCCAAGGGCGGCCCCGTTTGCTGTTTTCAGTTCTCTTGACAAGATGAGTATCGTCACTTTGCATAATCCACGGCACGGAACTCACGAATCACAGTGACTTTTATCTGACCCGGATATTCCATCTCAGTTTGAATCTTCTCAGCGATATCGGTAGCGAGCTGCTCGGACATGGCATCATCGATTTTATCGAACTCAACCATCACGCGGATTTCGCGCCCGGCTTGAATGGCGTAGGCCTTTCCGACTCCGGCAAAAGATTTGGCCACATTTTCCAAGCTTTGCAATCGCTTGATGTAGGCTTCCAAGGTCTCGCGACGAGCGCCCGGCCTCGAGCCGCTAATAGCATCAGCGGCTTGAACGAGGATGGAAATGGGCGAAATCGGCTCCACGTCTTCGTGGTGCGAGGCAATGGCATTTTGCACGATCGCCCCTTCGCCGTACTTTTTGGCGATCTCGGTGCCGATCTGCGTGTGCGTCCCCTCGGTGTAGCGATCGATGGCCTTGCCGATATCGTGCAAGAGTCCGGCGCGTTTAGCCAGATTACCGTCAAGACCCAAGCTGGCCGCCATGAGCCCGGTCAAAAAAGAGACCTCTATAGAATGCTGCAAAACGTTCTGACCATAGCTCGTTCGATACTTGAGCTTGCCAAGCAGCTTGACAATCTCCGGATGGACGCTGGGAATGCCGGTTTCCAAGAGCGCTTTCTCGCCCTCCTCGACCAGCTTTTCTTCCATCTCTTGTTTGGTTTTCTCTACCACTTCCTCGATACGAGCGGGGTGGATACGCCCATCGGAAATCAGACGTTCCAATGCGACCTTGGCGATTTCCCGCCGGTAAGGGTCAAAGCCGGAAAGAACGACAGCCTCCGGCGTATCGTCGACGATCACTTCAATTCCAGTGGTGGACTCGAACGAGCGAATGTTACGGCCTTCTCGCCCGATGATGCGACCTTTCATTTCATCCCCTGGTAGATTGACGACCGATACGGTGGTCTCTGTAGAATGATCCGCAGCCGTTCTCTGGATAGCTTGAATGATAATTTCTTTGGATTCGCGATTGGCGGTCTGGCGAGCACGATCTTTTATTTCCTTGATCATCTGCGCCGCTTCCTGCTTGGCCTTGTCCAAGAGGTTCTGCATCAGAATCCTTTTGGCCTCTTCATTGGAAATACCGCTGATTTTTTCCAACCGGCGATTCTGCTCTTCGATCGAGTTCCTTAGGTCCACCTCCAGCCTGTTGACTCTTTCTTCCTTCTGCTTCATCCTTTGTTCGACATCACTGAGCTCCTTCTCTTTCTTGCTCAGCAGGTCATGCCGGCGGTCCAAGTTCAGCTCTCTAGAGCTAAGCTTGCTTTCAAGTTTCTGTAGTTCGCTCCTTTTGTTTTTGGTCTCGTTATCGAGGTTTTGTTTCAGTTTCAGCCATTCATCTTTGGCTTCTAAGATTTTCTCTTTTCGTATGCTTTCTGCTTCTTTTTGTGCGTCCGAAATGATTTTTTCGGCAGCTTTCTTGGCATTCGCCAACTGGCCCTGGCCGATGCGCTTGGACAAGAACCAGCCAACCGCAAAAGAGACAGCGCCTACGACTAACGCGACTGCTATGATCATCGTCGTCTCCATTGCCCCTCCGGAACAATAAACCCAGAAATGGTCAAGAATCCAACTCTATGGTCCCCGGGTATTCTCTCCGCGGTAGGGCCATAGAGAATCATTTAATAAGATCTTTTGACAGGCTCATGGTTACTCAATAAGCCTGTTCACTCGCGTGCTCAGCCAAGTGACTGCGCTAGACTCTTGCTTTCTGGGTTGCAAAGGGTAAAGGACAAAGAAGCTTTCCTTACAAGATTTTTTTCGCACTATGCAATTTGCTACTCTTTGTTATCCTCCGATATTTCCTGAAGGCCAAGTTCCAATTTCTTAGTGAGCCTGCCGATGCTATCCTCAAAGTTCCTGAGTTTTCTCTTCTGCACTTCCTTTTGCTGAAGCAACTCATCGGTTATGTTTAGTGCCGCCAGAATGGCGATCTGGTGTAACGGTCTGTTGGGCTTTGCCTCTTGAATTTCCCGCATTTTCATGTCAACATATTCAGCAACCCGGCGAACATAATCAACATTTGCATTAACTTTCAACGGATAATCTGTGCCAAATATTTTCACTTTAAGGATGTTGGTATCACTATCCATTTGAGCTTGACGACCGGAAATAGATTCTAACTACCTGTTTGTCTAGCGCGTCAGTCTGAGCAAAAGCACAAATTTCAGGTTGGATGAGTCGAACAGAACTATTCAATAAACTTCAACTCTTCCAGTTTAGACAACATGCCTTGAATCCGTTGTCTAAGCATTTCTTCTTTATCCTTGTATCTCTGGATGACCGTGTCATCCGCTTTTGTTTTGAATTCCTCGATTACCTTCTGCAACCCTTCAATGCGAAGTTCCTTTTCGTTAAGCAACGCTCTTAGCTCTTGCTTTTCCTCCAGCAATGTTTGATTCTTCTTTTTCAGCTCGACGAAGCGCTCAATCGCCGCGTCGATGGTTGATTCTAATTTGTCTACTATGCTTATTTCCGCGTTATTCATATGCTATTTTAGTCTTAGCTCGGCGGCAAACTGGGACTTTAGATGCGCCAGAATTTTCTCAACCGCCTGTTGCACCTCACTCTCACTCAATGTACGTTCTTTTGATGAAAAGGTCAATGAAAAAGCTATGCTCTTTTTGTCCTTAGCCACTTGCGCGCCGCGATAATAGTCGAATAGATGCACCTTCACCAAGTTTGCTCCACCGGCCCGCCAGATTTCTCCCTCGATCTTGCCGATGGGAATGTTCATGTCGATCACCAGCGCCAAATCAAAAGGCACCGAGGGATAGCGAGGTACGGGTTCATAGCTTTTCTGCTTTTTGCTGAATTGGAATAACAAGTCAAAATCTAGACAAAAGGCATAGACATCGGGAACTTTAATCTTGAACAGTGAGCAAACTTGATCCCGTATCTTGCCGAATGCGCCAATGATCTGGCCATCCGCTTTGATGGTCGAGCTCTCTTCGCCCCAATAGACCTCCTGACATGGATCCATCTCCAAACCGTGAATTCCGATCATGTCCAGCAAGCCGGTCACAGCCCCTTTGATGTCGTAGTAATCAAAAGGCTCCGCTTTCTGATTCCAGTTTTGCTCGCTTCGCTTGCCGGCTAAGATTCCTGCCACTTGACATTTTTCTATGACCTGTTTTTTGCCGACGATTCTCCACGCAGCATCGCCGATTTCGAAGAAGCGCAGGTTCTGTATTTGGCGATTTCGATTGTAAGCGACATTGTTCAACAACGACAAGATAAGGCTGGTTCTAAATGCGGAAAGCTCCGGGCTCAGCGGGTTGAGGAGCACTACCAACTCACTCTCAGTTGGTAAGAACTCCTTGGCCAAAGTGGGATGAACCAGACTCAAGGACACGGTTTCCTTGAAACCAAAGCCTGACAGGTGCTTTCTTAGTTGATCCTTGAAAGCGACACGTTCATTGATATTTTGACGAAAGTCAATCGGAGCGGAGGTAGACACGGGGATGTTGTCGTATCCATAGTGGCGGGCAATCTCTTCGATGAGGTCCACGTCGCGCGTCAAATCGGGCCGGAAAGTTGGAATGCGAAACGTAAGCCGATCATTGTCTTCGGACGCAAGTTTGATGTCCAAAGCAGCCAGAATGCGACTCATGTTTTCCTTCGTCAACGAGGTGCCGAGCAGATTATTGGTTCTTGTAGCGGACAAATCTATTTCGACGGCCATCACTGGACTCGGATATTCGTCTACGGCGTTCCCAACAATCTCAGCATTCGCGTGCTCGATCATGAGTTGAGCGCATCGATTTAGAGCGGCCATGGTCCCGTTCGGATCGATTCCGCGTTCAAAACGTCTGGAGGATTCAGAAGCCAGATTCAGTTTTTTGCTGGTCCGGCGAATGCCCACCGGCTCGAAATAGGCGCTTTCCAAAAACACAGTAGTCGTGTCGGATTCCACCTCCGAGTTCTGTCCACCCATGATGCCGGCCAAAGCCACGGGTTTTTGGGCATCGCAAATCAGTAGCGCCTGCTCGTCCAAGGAGCGTTCCTGACCGTCGAGGGTGACGAACTTTTCCCCGGCCAAGGCCGTGCGCACGATAATCTTTTGGCCTTCCAACATTTTGGAATCGAATGCGTGCAGAGGCTGACCGGTTTCCATCATCACATAGTTGGTAATATCCACCACGTTGTTGATGGAGCGAACACCCACCGCGTGCAAGCGCGCCGCCATCCAGTATGGAGACGGCTGAATTCGAATATTTTGAAGCAATCGACCCGAATAACGGAAGCATCTCCGGCTATTCTTTATCTCGACGCGAAAAGGATTTTCCGCTGATAGTCTGCTTTCTGCCAACGCAACGGAGGGAATCTTGAGGGGAGCGCCGGTAATCGCGGCCACCTCTCGAGCAATCCCAATGACGCTTAGACAGTCAGGGCGATTAGGCGTGACGGCAATGTCGAAAACCACATCGGGTTCGCCCAAGACAGCGTGCAAATCTCTGCCAACCGGCGCGCTTTCCGGCAGGATCATCAGGCCTTCGGCGCGCTCGCTAAGCCCCAATTCCGCCTCCGAACAAAGCATGCCGTGACTGGTTAGGCCACGAATATCTTTGGCGTGCACTCGGTGTCCGTCCGCTAAAATCGCGCCTTCCGGGGCAAAAGGCGCCTTCATACCCACCGTGACATTCGGGGCGCCGCAAACGACCGATGTAGTCTGCCCTCCTGTATCCACCTGGCAAACCGTCAACTGCTGTGCGTCAGCGTGCTTTTGGGCAGAAATTATTTTGCCGACGACTATCCCGGAAAAACTTCGTTCCAGAGCATGGTACTCTTCCACCTCCAAGCCCACCATCGTCAGGGCTTTGCTTAAGTCTTTCGGGGATAAAGAAAAGTCGACGAATTCTTGCAACCAGTTGAGAGTAACTTTCAAAGTCTATTTCCAAGCGAATCAGAACTGTTCTAAGAAGCGCACGTCATTGTCAAAGAAAATACGGATATCGTTCACCTGATATTTCAGCATGGCAATGCGCTCGATGCCCATGCCGAACGCATAGCCGCTGTAAATCTTCGGGTCGTAATCGACAAATCCGAATACAGCCGGATCGACCATTCCTGCGCCGGATATTTCCAGCCAGCCTGAATCCTTGCAGATTCGGCATCCCCGACCTTGACAAAAGATACAGGAAAAATCGTATTCGGCGCTCGGTTCGGTAAAGGGGAAAAAACTGGGACGGAAACGAACCTGCACATCCTCGCCGAAGAGCTTGCGCGCAAAGGCCTGCACTACTCCCTTAAGCTCGGCAAACGACACACCCCGATCCACGCACAGCCCTTCGACTTGATGAAAAGTCGGCGAGTGCGTAGCATCGGGCGTATCGTTACGAAAACAGCGACCGGGAGCGATCATGCGTACCGGAGGCCGCTGGCTTTCCATGGTGCGAATTTGCACCGGCGAAGTATGCGTCCGCAGAACGAGCTTGTCCGGCAGATAAAAGGTATCTTGCATGTCGCGGGACGGATGATATTCCGGAATGTTCAGGGCCTCAAAGTTGTGATACTCTGTCTCGATTTCCGGACCTTCCTCGATGCGAAAGCCCATGTTGCTGAAGATGGATTTGATTTCATCCATGACTTGCAGCAATGGGTGCAGACTACCTAAGGGCGGCGTCCGGCCCGGCAGCGTCGGATCGAAAAATTTGGCGGTCTTTTCTTGACCGGCAAAAGCCTGCGCCTTCGCGTCAAAGGCCTGCTGCAGAGAGACTTTGATCCGGTTTAATTCTGCACCAACTTTGGGACGATCGGCTGGAGTGAGCTTCCCCATCAGGGAAAAAAGCGACTGAACCCGGCCCTTACGGCTGAGAAAATCGACGCGAGCTTGCTCCAACGCTTCCCTGGAAGCGACGGACTGCAATTGCCGCTCAAAATCTTTTTCTATCTTGGCGATCTCGGCGAGAATTGTCGGTAGGTCGTCAGCCATTGTTTAAGCTTTTGCCGCCGCGACGATTTGCTCGAAGGCTTTGAAATCGCGCACCGCCAAATCGGCCAAGATCTTGCGATTGATCAGAATGTTCTTCTTGCTCAAGCCGTCAATCAAAGTGGAATAGTTCGAGCCACACAGCCTGGCGGCAGCGTTGATTCGCGCAATCCATAATTTGCGAAAGTCGCTTTTCTTCGCACGTCGATCGGCGTAGGCATAAGCCAGTCCTTTTTCTACCTGTTCTTTGGCAGACCTCCAAAGTCTATGCTTGCCTCCGTAGTATCCCCGTGCAGCTTTTATAATCTTATTTCGTCGATGTCTGGTAGGAACCGACGAGTGTGCCCTTGGCATAAAAATCCTCCATGAACAACTTGTTTTCTAAGTAGTGTACTCACTCAGCAATGGGTCAGCCAATCCTTTCTTTCCGGAGGGATTTCTCTGACCGGCTGGGTGCTCGATCAAAAATAGGACACTCTCAACATAGGGAGGCTGATTAGAAACCCTCCGCAGGTTTGATGGAGTATCAGAATTACGCAAGAATCATTCGTTTCGCGCGGCGTACGTCGGCGGCGGCCACCAATGCCCCCCGTCGAAGGTTGCGTTTTCGCTTACGGGTCTTTTTGGTCAGGATGTGGCTTTTGTAAGCCTTGCTTCTGCGTACGTTCCCCTTGCCAGTCAGCCTGAATCTCTTCGATGCAGCGCGATTGGATTTCATCTTTGGCATATCAGATCCTTAGGTTTTGGGTTATTCTATTTCTTGGTAAAAAAGACGACCAATTGCCCGCCTTCCATCTTTGCGTCCTTTTCGATTTTGGCAACTTCTTGGAGAGCTTCTTTGAACTTCTCGATCACCCGGTTGCCAAATTCTTGGTGTACCATTTCGCGTCCTCGGAACATCACCGTGGCCTTTACCCGGTGCCCTTCTTCGATAAATTTGATAGCGTGCTTCACCTTAAAGTTGAAATCATGTTCATCGATTTTTGGGCGCAAGCGGATTTCTTTGGTCACGATGACGTGCTGCTTCTTCTTCGTTTCCTTTTCCTTTTTGGCGAGCTCGTACTTGAACTTGCCAAAATCCATGATTTTGCAGACCGGCGGCACGGAGTTGGGAGCTACCTCAACCAAGTCAAGACCCGCCACTTCAGCCCGTCTGGTTGCCTCCGCAATGCTCACAATGCCAACCTGCTGGCCATTCTCATCCACTAAACGAACGGTTGGCGAATCGATCTGCTCATTGACACGGATCGCACGTTTTTTAATAGTTGGCCTCCACTGAATAATTCGGTCGCCAGTCCGGCGCCGGCAAGCCGCAACTCGGTTGGAAGCGCGATGTGCCCTGAAAAGCGCCTCGAATCGGTCGTGACTTTCCTTTGGCCGGAGGAGTTGGGTCAGTCAGTCGCTTTGGTATTAACCTTATCTTGAATCTCCGAAATGATGTCCTCAATGTTCGCGGCACCCTGATCGCCCTCTCTACGCTTGCGGACCGATAGAGTGCCAGTATCCACTTCCTTCTGCCCTATGATCAGCATGTAGGGGATCTTCATGGTTTCAGCTTCCCGTATCTTATAGCCGACTTTTTCATTGCGATCATCGATCCCGGCTCGCACACCCGCGGCAACGAGCTTTTCGCGCACCTGCTGCGCATACTCTTGCTGCTTGTCGGTGATGGGTATGACCATCGCCTGCACCGGAGCGAGCCAAAGCGGAAAGGCTCCGCCAAAATGCTCAATCAAGATGCCAAAGAAGCGCTCCAAAGAGCCCAGCAGGGCTCGATGAATCATGATAGGTTGATGCTTATTGCCGTCCTGCCCGACAAAGCCGATGTCGAAGCGCTCCGGCTCATTAAAGTCAACCTGAATGGTGGACAATTGCCAAGTCCGATTCAACACGTCACGAATCTTGATGTCGATCTTCGGCCCATAGAATACGCCTTCGCCCGGGTCGATTTGATACTCCAGACCGGCAGTCTCCAAGCCGTTCTTGAGCGCCTCAGTGGCTTTTTCCCAGTTTTCCAGACGACCGACAGAATTTTGCGGGCGAGTGGAAAGGAAAAACTGGTAATCGGAAAAGCCAAATGATTTGAGTATATGCAGACAGAATGCAAGTAGACGGGAAATTTCATCGTCCAATTGATCTGGCCGGCAAAAAAGATGCGCATCGTCCTGCGTGAATCCCCGCACTCGCAATAATCCATGAAGGACGCCCGATCTCTCATAACGGTAGACGGTGCCCAGTTCTGCCCAACGAAACGGCAGATCGCGATAGCTGCGAGTCTGGCTTTTGAAAATCATCACGTGGAATGGGCAATTCATCGGCTTGGCCAGATACTCGATCTCGTCCACCTTCATCGAGCCGAACATGTTGTCTTTGAAAAAGCCCGTATGCCCGCTGGTGACCCACAAATCCCGGCGGGCGATGTGTGGCGAGTTAACGAATTCATACCCGGCAAGCAGGTGTTCTTGCCGCCAAAACTCTTCGATCTTGTGCCGAATGAAAGCGCCTTTGGGATGCCACAGCACCAGCCCGGGGCCAACTTCCTCGTTGATGCTGAACAAATCCAGCTCGCGACCCAAGCGGCGATGATCTCGCTTTTTCGCTTCCTCGATGCGCTGTAAATATTCATCCAACTGGCTTTTCTTGGGGAACGAAATGCCATAAATTCTCTGCAAGCGGGGATTCTTTTCATCGCCCAACCAATAAGAGCCAGCAACACTCAGCAGCTTGAAATACTTGATGTAGCCGGTAGACGGCACGTGGGGGCCGCTACACAAATCGGTAAAGCCGTCTTCCTTATAGATGCTGGGCGGTTCGCCGAGCCGGTCGATCTGCTCGACTTTGTAATCCTCGTTGAGGCTTTTGAACAGAGCGATGGCCTCTTCCCTGGAAAGCTCTTCACGAACGAACGGCGAATCGGCAGCGACAATTTCTTGCATCTTGCTTTCGATGCGGCCCAGATCTTCGGGAGTAAACGCCTCCGGCACATCGATGTCGTAGTAAAAGCCTTCTTCCACCGGAGGGCCAAAGGCGAACTTGGCCTGAGGAAAGATCTCCTTGACTGCATGAGCCATGACGTGCGCGGTGCTGTGCCAATAGACTTTCTGGCCTTCTGGCGAATCCGGCAAGAGGAACAAAAGTTCTCCGTCCTCGGTTATGGGGCGGGACAAATCAATCACTTTGCCGCCAAAAATCGCTGCAATGCTCTCGCGCTGCAGGCGGCCTTTTAGCTCCGCCAAAATATCAACGGGACGAATACCCGCCTCATAGGCTTTCGTGCTACCATCGGGGAATGTTATCGCAATGCTGGGCACAAGTTTTCCTTCTATACATCCACGCAGGGATAGAAATAAGAAACCGCCTCAAAAAGGCGGTACCGTTCTTTTTTGAAGACCAGGATTTGCATGAAAAGCAATGGTGCAGGTGGGCGGTACTGGATTTGAACCAGTGACCCCTTGCATGTCAAGCAAGTACTCTAACCAACTGAGCTAACCGCCCTTGTTTGGACTGCCTTCTTTGCCTAGAATGAATAAACTAAAATCCGGCTATAAAAAAAGCGTACCTTCTTGGTTACGCTGCTGTTCTCATCTCAGGCTTGAGAACTCGATCTTCTCGTTGGTGCCGAGGGCCGGAATCGAACCGGCACGGACTTTACAGCCCGAGGGATTTTAAGTCCCTTGCGTCTACCTATTCCGCCACCCCGGCACGATTCGCCTTTTCAGCCTTAGAGGCGGCGATCGGAATCGAACCGATGAATAGAGGTTTTGCAGACCTCCGCCTTAGCCACTTGGCTACGCCGCCGCTACTGGAGCGGGAGACGGGACTTGAACCCGCGACCCCAACCTTGGCAAGGTTGTGTTCTACCACTGAACTACTCCCGCGCAAAAGCGTGCAAATATAGCTATCTTTGTGGCGTTATGCAACTCTTTTTTTCGTCAGGCAAAACTTTTTCCAAAATCCCTTCCGCAAACCTCTCCTAACGATAGTACTAAATGTTCGAATAGCATCAATAACGTGCTTCTTGGCTGCCCGTAATACATACACCGAAAGGAGGCTCCTACGACTTTTCTAAGCGACGGGGTCAAATCTCAAAAAATGATCATCACCTGCGAAGATTGTGGGAAAGTAGTCCATTATGACCTTGTGCATGACGAGGATGTGGAAATAATTTTCTCGAATTTTCGGTGCGACAAAAAATGCAATCCCGACCTTCGCAGCTATATCACGGTTGGCCGTCTCGTCCTTGAAGAACTGACGGAAGACGCGATAGCTGAGTAGAATTCGCACGACGAGCAGACTTTGGCTCCAAGGTTTTGCAACTTTGGCATCACATCGGGATTCCTGTGCTCTTGCTCAGCATGAAGCCTCGCGTGCCATTAAATCGACATTTTTCTGCGACGATTCGCCTTTGATAGAAGGCACCGTCGCATTTTTATTTTTACTTGGAAGCGATGCTCTCTCAAGAACTATGCAGCTTCGATTTCAGTATCAATCTCGTTCGGATAGCAGTTTGAAAACGAGATTGCGTTGCTCCCCCAGTAAATGAGGTATTGCCTATCGAAGTATTAGGAGCTTGCGACTCTTAGAAAAAGGTCCCGCCTCAAGCCGGTAAAAGTAGATTCCACTGGGTAGATCGGCGGCATTAAAGATCACTTCATGGGCGCCGGCTTCTCGCCATCCCGCTGCCAAAGTTCGTACCTCGCGTCCCAGAACATCAAACACCTTCAAAATAGCGTACTGCGCTTCGGGCAGAGTGAAACTTATTTTCGTTTCCGGATTGAACGGGTTAGGAAAATTTTGCATCAATGAGTATTCCTTAGGCGTGCTTTTGCCGGACACGGCTTTTTCTTGAACGGATGTATAATTCATCGCCGCATCTTTGGCAGCATAAAAGTCGAGCCAATAAAGCCACCAGTTATTCAAGACGCTGTCGGTGACACCCACATACCGGGGCAAGTGGTTGAACCACCAGCGCAAATATCCCAAATGCGAACACCCCCATTCACTGCAATTGATGACTCGGCTTTGATCCAATAGAATGGGGTACCGCTTCCAATTATCCGCATAGGTGGTGACGTATCGTCGATTGCCATAATCATAATCGGACATGCCATTGGGAGGAAAGTGTATGCCGCCCACTTGCGCCTTCCCAGGCCGATCTTTGTCGATGGTGGTAAATAGCTCCCAGTAATTTTGCTCCTGCGCATTGCTGTCCCATCTGCCAAAAGCCTTCCATAACGCACTCTCCATGCGATGACCGAAACTTTCCATCGCCTCTGCAATGCCCCGCTCGTAGTTTAGTCCCATCACCGAAATCAGTCTTTTCAGGCCTGGATGGCTTAACGGCGGCGAGTTCCACCAAAACCCATCCGGCCCCACCAGACGCGATTCGTACATGGCGGCAAAGGGATAGGCATACACCCAGACTTCATCTATTTGGCCGTTGTTACGCTTTTCGGCTAAGCCGTAATAGTCGATCATGGCGTTGTAATCGAATTGAATCCGATTCTCCACCTCGGCTATATGCTGCATGGTTCCCTGAACATCCCTGCCGTACAGTCTTGAATCGGAGCTGAAAAAGTAAGTTAGGGTATCGACGGTCATAAACTGCCCGTCCAAGCGGCTAAAAACCGCTTGATCGTCGTGCGTCTCCACAATCTGGAATTGAATCACTCCATCGCTGGCTTCGCTGAATTCGGAAACGAGTTGATTGGCCAGACTCACCGGGTTGCTCCAGCCGCGCACTTGATGGATTCTTCGCCCATTAATTGAATCGATAACCTGATCCTGCATGACCAGAGCCACCTTGACTATGCGGGGCGCATCCTTCGTGGCGACAAAATCATTTACCACTGAGACCATCGTCGTCCCGGAAATCAGGGCATTAGCCGCACGCACCGTTGCCGTACCTAATGCGACGCCGTAAATCCTGCCGAACTCATCCACGGTAACGACTGAAGGATTATCCGAGCTCCAACCGATACCGAGACTCAGATCGTAAGGATAGGTTCGTCCGGTAGAATCGCGCATCAACGTGCTCAACTGCACGGACGTGCCCGGCACCAATTTGGGGGACTCGGGCATAATGACCAAAGAAGTGAGCACGATGACTTTGAAAAGTGTCCATTCGCCCACATAGATGTTATGCGTCTGCGGATTGCGGATTGTTAAGCGCAGAACTTTGGCCTCTATCGAGGGGAAACGGGTGGAATCCACGACGAAAGCTGTGATCTGCCGATTGCTCACCAAGCGCAAGTAGCTGTGGGTGCGATTTGCCAAATCCTCCAGAGTATTAGCGCTTTCGAGGCTCCATTGACCGTTGTTGAACAAATAGAGTGCACTCTTGGCGATGGGCAGCGGAGTCGTGAACTGGAGAGTGATCCTTAGACTGTCAGTGTTATTCGCCACTGCCTCGGTAAAGGAATTGTTGTCGAACAGCCGAGCGACATTTCCAATCGCAAAAGCAGGTTCCGCTGCGGCTTGGATAGCGCCGTTAGCCAAACCGGCGCTAACGTCCGCCGGAATGGTTTGTTGGATTTGGGCGTGCGCCGAAATCACCTCCATCACCCCAATAAGAGCCAACAAAATTGTAAGGATAGTACGCCTTTTCATTTTTTCTTTACCTCCGACAAAACTAATCAAAACTGATGTTGTAGATGCCTCCGTTTTTGGCCTCAAAAGCCAGAGTGCCTTGTGATTTTCTTAGTCCTTGGGTGACGATCACCTGTTCCGTCTCGGACCTGACCTGGACGGCAAGAGGCGTTGGCGTTCGGTAATCTATGCTGACTCTGAGATACATCGTCTTGACTTCGTAGCCAAGATCAAAAGTTATTTCTCGATACCGCAAGTTCGTTATGCGATACTTCTTACCGTTCAGCAAAAACTGTTTTGGAAAAGCCGGAGCCAGATAAAACTCCGCGTCCGTGTTAGCATCACCCTCGCGAAAGCCGATGATATTGCGAATGATGTTCATTGGCAGCGTTGCGCCCCAGCCATAATTCTCCCCGCCGGCGGGCCTCTCTGCGATTGGCCAAAACTCATTGGCGACGCCGGGAATTCGATATGAAAAAGGCTGGTCCTTATCCACGAATATCGCCGTCTGCGCATCAGTGCGTTGATAAACCCTATCGGCAATGTCGGCGATCGCTTCGCCGGCGATCAACTGCGATCCCGCATTCCAAGCGGCCTCGCAAAAGGCAAAGACCTGCGGCGGCCATTCCAACCAATGACGCGGGTGATCCCGGAAATACTGAAACATCGGTCGAATAGCGCTTACCTGTTCGGCTGTGGCAATCCCACAGGTGAGCGGACTCAACATCATCACGTCAACATAGTTTTCCAAGACAATGGGCTTGTTGGTGCGCGCATCAAAGTCACGAAACCAGCCATCGACAAACATCGATCGGGTGTTATGAATCCTGCGGTCTGCAAGCTGATTCCAGTACCGCTGGTCTTCCACCTCGCCGGCGATCTTGGCAAAGAGCACCATATTGTTCATGGCCTCTGCCATACTGGCTTCCACGTCCACCGTGCGGACGTAATCTGCTACGGCCCCCTCCTGGCCGCTGGAAATCAAAAAGCGTCTTGATCCGTCTTGGCCCGATTCCCAGCTATTATTGCAATGCAGCCAGCCTTCCTGATCAGCGCGATGCTGCAGCCACCACTCAATGTAGGCCTTCAAGTAAGGATAGAGCTTTTTGATCCACTCGTCATCGACTGTTGACTGGTAGACGGATTTTATCACGTGGAATGGAAACCCCCACATGGGAGCTGTACCGCACTCCGAGCCATCTTCCGAGATCATGTTAACGCTGCCGTCCTCACGGGTGCAAGGAACATTCGGCACCGGAGCATCGGCAAAGGTGCCGTACATGACCTCTTTGGCCAAATCAGGTTCAGCATAACTAAGGGTCATCATGTCCAAGCTGGTCTCACCCAGCACGGCGCGCGGAGAATGCACCTGCATGGCATCCCAAAAATGCTTGTAAATGCCGATGGGACGCCTCACGTTCATGCGCAAAGTTTCCCAATCATAGACCCAGCCATGTTTCCACTGCTCCGGCCAGTCCCCTTGCAGCATGGGAGATTTGCGCCAGAAAGACTGATCCTCGGCGAGCTGCTTCTGCAGAACAACAAGCGCCTCTTGCAGGGCTGTTTTGTATTCTCTGCTTGCCTCCTCTTGATTTTTGCCGCGACTGAGACAAATCAAAGTCGAAAGGCTTCCTTTTGCAGGAACGGAGAGATGATAACTTTGCGTCATTCGCAGGGGACCGCGACCATGAATCGTCGCCCTTGCGACCGAGGTGGTGTCCTTTTGGCGCAGCCATCTCTCCCACTGCTCTTCCGATTCAGTGGACTTGTGCGCCAAGCTTTTCTGGTTGGCGCCCAAAACAAAGACGTCGCCATAGGCCCAAATCTTGCTGATGCCGGCATCCAGGTCGGGGGAGTAGCTTGCCACCAGTCCGTCGCTTCCCCACCATTTGGTCTCCCACAAGCCATAAAGGTTGGTTGCGTGCAAATCAATCGACTGGCTCGCATCGCGGGAATTTTCCAGCTCAACTAAGCAGGCGAGCGAATGTTCTCGGGGAAGAAAAAACTTTAGACTGACGTCTACTCCGGCGTATTCCCAGTCATAGCTAATCATGTTTTTGCTGTGATATTCGGAAGAAAGCCGGATGCCGTTCGAGGTAAAATCATCAGAGCTTAGAAAAACCTTGTCTCCCACCGCCACGCTCATCAGCAAGAAGGACAAGTAGTTCACGTGATCGCGTACACCACCGCCATAATTGCCCTTAAAGTCGGTTCGCCACCAGCCAAAACCTAAGGACGGCACCGAGCGGATGACACCGCTGCGATTGAACACCATGCTGTGATAGGGATTGTCAATGTAGCCATGCGGGGTGTAATGACCCGCGGGAAAGGTGGAAGGTACGGTTGTTCGACGGGCATCCTGTGCATTCGCTGAGAACTCTGGTTTGTCTATGGCTGAACAAGCTCCAACGAGTAAGAGTCCCCCCAAAAGTATCTTGATCTTCACGGATTCCTCGCTAGAATAGAAACCTGAAAGCGGCCTGCGGTGATGAACAACGCCTGCTTGAATGTGATCGCGCCTTACCGGAGGACGGCCATTTTTCTTACCTGAACAGACTCCGCGCTCTGCAGACAGAGCAGATATACTCCGCTGGCAACCGGACGACGTTGAGCATCTTTTCCGTTCCAGTGAACCTGATAAAAGCCGGCTTCTTTCTGTTCATTCACAAGGGTCTTAACCTCCTGGCCAAAGGGATTGTAGACCACCAATCGCACTTTTTGCCGTTTCTGCAGCTCATAGTTGATGGTCGTTTCCGTGTTAAACGGATTCGGATAGTTTTGCAGTAAGGCAAATTGCATTGGTTGCACCGCTTCACTCCTTGCCCTGATTCCGACGGCCATGCCAGTTAAATCGATCATCATCCGGGCGATGCACCCGCTCCAAATATACGTGTGCAGCCAAGAATCAGAGGGATGCGGGGCATCGCAATAGTAAGACTCGTAAAAGTCATGGTGGTCTTTCAGGGTTTGGATGACGCCGGCGAAAAGCCGCTCGGCTAACCGGAGAGCCTCTTTCTGATAGCCATAATCTAAAAGTCCACGGAAAACCAAAAAATTCCATTCGGGGTACACGGAATGGGCATCATAGCCGCCGTAAGGATCATCGTGCGCCAGCAGCGGCATGCCAAAGGGCCGGCCAAAGCTGTCCGCATTGTTGAGCTCATCGACCAAGTACTTGGCCTGTGTAGCGTCGGCCACGCCGGCCCAAAGTGGCAAGAATCCAATCAGCTCTTTGCGCTTGAGATCATCAGGCATTTTGTAAGTGAAGCCATGGCTGCGCTTTTCCACGTGGTAGTAAAAGTGGGTTTCCGGATCCCACATCAATGCATTAATCAAATCGGCTCGATCTCGCGCTTTTTCTCGCCAGTGTTCAGCATCTTCCGTTCTTCCCAATGTCATCGCTATTTTGGATAAAGCCTTTTCTTCCATTACCAGCTCGCCATTGAGATCAAGTGCTTCCACTTGATTGGCGCTGTGTGGATCGATCCAGCCGCCGAGCAAATCCCAAATCACGTTGTAATCGCGCACCGATTCCCAAAATGCGTGGCCGCCCCACTCGCATAAACCGTCTTGGTCATCGTCGCGCTCGGTGGTCCAGAAATTGTGAAAGGCCTTGCCGTAGTCATAGATTTGCCGCAGAAAGGTTGTATCTTGGCTAATCTGAAAAATCTCCCAATTTTCCCAATTGAACCAAGGGGCTGAGGAAGAATACTCCCCGGCAAGATAATTGACTTCGTTCAAATAGGGGCCAACACGATAAGGAACGAAGCCCGCCGGCCACTGCGGTTGCGCGCCGATCCGTTCGGCAAACACCCACTGGGAAGCTTGGGCACTGTTCGGCTGCATAAAAGCATAGGCTAACATAGAAAGATTTTCATGGAACACTTGACCCGCATGGCCCCAGCCCCAAGTAGGTTCGCGGGAATAGACATTGTAGTTGTACGAGCACTGCCCTTCCGGCGGCAGCATGCATTGCCGCATCATGCTAAATGCGCTCCAATAGGTCATTTCCCAATCCGGATTGGCAAATGAGATTCGTGGAATATGCGAATAGACCTGCTCGTCTTCGTGTAATGCTTGTGACATGTCGTAGTGCAGCAATTCTTGGCCTGCGAGGACAAGGTCCTCTAGTGGACTGTTGGCGGCAGTTACTCCGCGGATGATGCGCAAGCTTTGGCTTGCCCCCGGCGCAAGTGCAAGAACTTTTTGTGCTGCAATGACCTGACAGTCTTGCGCGGGAACGTAGTCATAAAGCAGCGGATTGAAAACATCTGAAAAGTAAATGCTCCTGTGTGATAAGATATTACCCACTTCGTGTGAGTGTCCGCTCATCCTTCCCCGACTGTCCTCTGCCACTGCCACATAGCCATAAGTGCTGTCCGGATTCAGGCAAAGGTCCAAATAGCCGCCGGCATGGAGCCTACCTTGTAGCAGGTCGTAACGACCTGGGTAAGAACCACTGCGACGGTAGACGTCATAGAGATAGCCAGGCTCTTGCTGCCACAAAACCTCGGCAGCACTAAAATCTTGAGCAAAGTGAATATCGACATTCTGCGGCGCCGGCGGAAAGGGCTCAGCAGATAATTGTACATCAACCCGAACGCCGCTTGGAGCGGGCAATTGCTGCGGAACGATGCCTCGTCCGATGCCTTGCTGGCCAGTTGCTTCGCAGGTGAAAATGACCACGAAAGAGTCCCCAGGCGTAATGGCAGGATTTTGAAAATGTCCCAATTCGCAACCTTGAAAACCGTTTCCGGGGATATTGGGATCAGGGTCGCCCCATTTGGGCGCTGCTTCGGTTAGAATTTGCCGAGTTGAATTATTTAGCAGGATGATCTGCTGCGCTTCTGGCGGCTTGTGTGTGCAGGGCGATCCATCTGCATGGCGCACCCTTCCCCATTCAACACAGTAATTGGCAGCAGCGACTTTCTGTAATCCTGTTGGCTCTCTTATCGAGCCTAATTTAAGATACGCTCCAAAAGCATCCACCGGTTCGCTAAACAGGTAGACATTTGCCAGTTGCTCGACAAACGGCACCCCGTGATCCAAAGTCCAGCCATCTGGCGGCTCATCATGGACAAAGGTGAAATAAGGTTCGGTCGCAGAAAACCGGATCTGACGCATGCCGTCTCGATGCTGCAAGAATGGGTATACCCCCAGAACGACCGTATCATCCGTAACGTTGGTGACCGTGACCTCCTCAAGGGCGAGCCGCGAGCTATAGACTTGGAAAAAAATCTCTACCTCGATGCCGGCAAAAGGCTGGTAGTGATATTTGACCAGATCGCTATAGGAAGCAGTAATAACCGGCTCAGAATACATTTGATCCAGGCGATAGCGTACTTCATCATTGAGCTTGAAAGCGAGACACAAATTGCCGCCGGTATCGGTCTCAAAGTTGATGCCGCTATTTTCTTCCCAGAATTTGAATTGATAGCCCTCATCGATGATAAATTCGGAACGAGCTAAAGGAGCGGCGTAGTTTGTGAAAAGTGGGTCCTTCTTGGTCGCCAAGAGGTGCGAGAGATAGGGCTGGGCATTTGCCTCCAATGAGAAAAGCGCCCAGAGCAATGAAAAAGATAAAAACGATTTGTACATACTGATAAGATATAGCCGGGCCAAAAATCGCCGGAATCTCTAAGGTGAAATTGA
>DYKH01000678.1 GCA_020722685.1 Caldithrix sp.
GGCGTCACCGCGAGGTGGTATCTGGAGGAAGTCCAATCCAAAGATGCGGGGCGACGTATAAAAACCGGATATGAGGTGTGCTACACCCGGGACGAGCGGGCACGTGACCGCGAAGTCCTCCCTCGGCAAAGGGGTGTGCTGTATAAATCCGGCGTTTATCTTAGCGAAAGTTACAAGTCTGATCCTGGGAGGTCTGCAAGGTGTTTCGGGAGCGGAAACTCTCGGTCTAAACGGAAGGGGATTGGGGTTATGCCGCCTCTGAAGGCCCGAACGGTTCCCGTAAGAAGGGATTAAATGATAGGACAGCAAGACAAAAGACACGTGAATATTAGACCGGCAAGACAATTGTGGTTGCCCATTGATATTAAAGGCGGATTATTCACGACGAAATCCGACACCGCCAGTCCGGCCGAAAAAGACTTAATCAACCGTATCGCCATGGCACGTGACCGGTATGCCTGGTTGTGTAAAAGGAGGAGAGTCGCGAGTTTCCTCCCTATCCCGATTCGACCATGAAAAATCATCTTGTCCTGATATAGCATTTATGCTATAATATAATCATGAACTGGACGATCACCTATTACAGTGAGTCCATTCAGGCGGACATTCTTGCCTTGCCAGCCGGCCTTCTTGCGCGTTACCTTCGATACGCCGATCGTATGGAGGTCTATGGGCCTGATCTGGGTATGCCTCACACGCGGGCAATGGGCGGAGGGCTGTTCGAATTGCGGCTAAAGGCTACAGAGGGGATTGCTCGGGCACTCTACTGCACGATGATCGGAAAGAGAATCATGATCCTGCACCTGTTCACGAAAAAGACCAAGAAGACATCGCCGAAGGAGCTTAGCATAGCGCGACGGCGTATGAAGGAGGTCAAAGATGCTGACACACAAAGAACTTAAGTCTCGTGCCCTTGATCGAGGTGACGTAAGGGCTGAATTCGATAAGCTTGAAGAGGAGTTTACTTTCCTTGATGAATTCCTCAAAGCCAGAGCGGCGGCAGGTATGAGCCAGGCAGAGATTGCCGATCGCATGGGCACAACCCAGTCAGCCGTTGCTCGCTTGGAGTCAGGTCGCGGCAAGCGCTCTCCATCGCTGGCCACATTGCGCAAATACGCGCTCGCTCTTGGCTATCGCCTGGATCTGAGGCTTGTTAAGGAAAAGGAGAATGCAGAAGCGCGGGGCCGAACCAGCCGCTCCACCGGATCGGCGCGCCCCCCCGCCTCCCGGTGAGCTTGCCGTTGGGCGGCAGAGCATCGCCCAAATTGTTCTTAGAGGGGATTACTATGAACGGCAGCAGTCTTCGAATTCTGTTGTTGGGATAGGGTAGCGATGTTGGCTGCTTGCTGTTCTCTAACCCCACGACAACTCATGGATAAGGGAGAAGTATTTTACTAACAGGCAAGTGATAGCCCAACTGTGACGGCTTGGTGCATGGGACGAGCTGCAGAAGAGAGAAATACG
>DYKH01000679.1 GCA_020722685.1 Caldithrix sp.
TGAGATGTTTGTGAAACATCCGTATGACGCAGGTTCCCCGAAAAGAGTTCCTGGCTTTGGGCAAACTCCTTCCTCGATTTGGCGCTCTTGTCTTTTCCCTTGTTTGCCTTTACAATTTGCAACAAATGTTCTAGCGAGAAACCGTATGCCGGTTGACTTCCAACAAATCTTCACCAAAATCAAAGAGATCGGAGCCGGGGCGCAAGAGCGCCGCGAGCGGATCGAAGCCCTGCGCGTCCATACCCGCCGCCTGCTCGAAGAAAACGCCAAAGATCTGGACGATTTGCGCCTGGTTGTGGACCGCGCTAAAGAGGCCGATCCAGGCATCCGCTGCGCGGTCCCGTTGAATGAGCCGCTCGATGCGCACGTCCCCGCGCCGGCTCCCGTTATGGACGCGACCCTCATCGCCGCCGACGGCTCCCAGATCAACCCCGACCGGCACGCCGCGATTCAGTATTACGTTATTAACGTTGGGGCGATTGCTATGCAGGTCGGTTCTGGCAACACGCCAGAAGTATTTACTGAAACCCAGCTTCATATGATGGATGAGTTCGATGACAGTTTCTTTAGCGATGGCCAAGTTGCCTTACAACGTGATGTCGCAGAACGTAAAAAACTAGCAGAAATTGCCAAAAATTATTCCGGTACTATCATGGCCATCACTGAGGGGCAGTTAGAACTTTGGGGGGCAATTGACAACAATAATGCTGGAGATTTTGAGAAAAATTTACAGGATTATTTAAATGTGCTCATAGAACTAGAAAAGCAGCATGTAATTACTGCCGGTTACGTAGACAAACCTGGAGCAAATTGGGTCGTCCGACTTTTGGAAATTTCAACTCTTCCACAAGCAGAATACAACAATATTAGGAAGTATCATCCTTTGGGAGGCGTGACCGATTTATGGCTCTTTGGACAGTTGCTTGGCAAACATGAACGATCTGCCATCTTTGCATTGCAGGCTAAGTCTATAGGCATTTACAAAGGCTCGATAGCTATCCATTTCTTTTACTTAAATGTTGGCGATGAGAAAAAACCTAAAATTGCCAGGGTCGATATTCCCTTCTGGGTTGTAAATGATGCTACAGCTTTGAATAATTTGCATGGAGCATTAATAGAACAATCAAAAATAATGGGAAACGCCCCATTTCCTTACTTACTTCATAGAGCACATGAATTAGCTGTCGTAACTCACAGAGAAAAAGATGAAATTGAACGAATGCTGCTGCTCGAATTGAGAAATCATAACGGGCAAATCGGAGAGATTTCCGGGAAACAATCTGCGAAGAATTTACCAGGAAAGACATCATTCAGACTCAGAAAATCTTAACTCAAAGATGCCAAGCAAATTAAATCTCTATGCGTCTTCGTGACTTTGCGTTAAAAGGATGGGCTTATGTCAACAATCGAAATCGGACGACTGCTGCGGGCCGGGACGACCGGCTTCATCGCCGGCTGC
>DYKH01000680.1 GCA_020722685.1 Caldithrix sp.
ATTGAGTTCGGATATTTTCATCGTTCTGAATTCTGACTCCTGAATTTTGAATTTTTTTGCAAAACTAAAATGGCAACTAATAAAAGGAGATTGTGTCATGGGGTATCTAAATCAGAAGGAAGCGGAAAAAAGATTGGAGAATGTCCGAAAGCTGCTCGAAGCGAAGAAACTCGATTTGGCGCTGGTGTATTATGATGAGTTCAACATTGGCAACGGTTGGTATATGACCGGCTGGTGCCCGCAGTTTGAAAGCGGCGCGGTGCTGATTCCGCGAAAAGGGAAGCCAATGTTGCTCGGCGGTCCGGAAAGTGAACCATTTGCCAAAATGGACAGCGCGATTACTGAAACCCGCAATTTCCCAGTCTTCATGGTGCCTGACGAGGAATACCCGAATGCCACAATCATTGATTTTCCGGCTTTGTTTGCTGAACTAAATAAAACACTTGGCGCAGTTAAACGCGTTGGTTTGGTCGGCGCTGGCAGAATGCCGGCGGCTTGCCATAAAGGCATTGTTGATGGTTTTGCAGGAGTAGAACTCGTCGATATTACTGATGATTATGTCAAGTTGAGGTTCAATAAGTCCAGCTGGGAAGTCGAGCAGATAAGGGCAGCTTTCAAACTGGCGGATTACTGTTATGATGCGATGAAAGCGAAGATTTCAGACGGCGTATCGGAAATAGAAATAGCCGCCGCCGGGGAATTTGCCGCCAGAAGTCGTGGAGCCAGTGGATTCGGATTCGGCGCAATCGTCGGCAGTGGCGCACGCGCCAATGCGGTTGTTCCGACCGCAAGTTCAAAAAAAGTACAGAACGGCGAAATGGTGATGATTGGCCTGGCGCCGAAGGTCAACGGTTATGCCGGAGTCATGGGCGACGCGTTGCCGGTCAGCGGCGAATATACCGCTCGCCAGCAGGAATGCATCAAGTATTTACGCGAAGCGTTCTGCCTGACGAAAGAACAGCTTGTGGTCGGCAGGACCGGACGTGAAATTGATGCTCCGGCGCGCGCTTACTTTGAAAAACACGGTTTCACAAAATATCTGGTTTGCCCGTTTGCTCACACCATTGGTCTGCACGAAGCGGAATCTCCGTTCTTCGGTCCCGGCAGCAACGACGTGCTGGTTCCCGGCATGACGGTTTGTGTCGATGTCAGTTTCTTCGGTCATCCGGAATTTCATGGAGTCCGCATTGAAACCGGTTATGAAATAACTGCCAAAGGCGCCGTGCCGTTCAGTCCGAAAATGGACAAAATTCACACGGCGGTTTAGGGAAGAAAAATGAATCGGCGAATCGGAGAGCCGGTGAAACGGAGCAGGAAGATTATTGACGATCCTACTACGCCAGGGCTTCGAAGGGCAGATTGAGGACTAGCGACCGACGACTGAAAGAATTAGTTGGAGTTCAAGCTCTAGTGTCATGCATCGTAAATAAGTTGAAATAAAACGTGAGAAATTTTGGA
>DYKH01000180.1:0-4589 GCA_020722685.1 Caldithrix sp.
GCAAGAAGGGCAAGTCCCCGAATAGGATATGACCCCGCTGGTTTTGTGATATCTGCCCGATACACATCAGCGGCCAAATTCAGCGCGGTGGCATGAAGCAGTGCTGTGGTTTCTCCGTTTTTACTCTGAGGTGCCGTAAATGTTCCCTTAGGGGTTCCATTGACCTTAAAAACCTCGTCTGCTGTAAAGGGCGCAGAGCGTTTTGTGAAGTTGATATAATCAGCCCCCACGGTAATCACTACAGCGGTTGATCCGCTGGTAGCTCCGGTAATCGTATCACCTACTACAGGGCCGCCGGCTGTAAATGTGCACGGTGCCCGATAATACACGGCGGCAGATGGGGCGGGTTTGCCTGAGTATCTCTCATAACCATCAATCCTTTCATACCCACCCTCAGAAAGGGCAACATAATTCATCCCTTTCAACAGAGCACCGGGACTTATGGAAAGCGCGGGAGATTCCATGTCCAATCCACCTTGAAAGCGTGTGTATTCAGATCTTGTCTGGACTCGTGGCATTCTCAATGGCGTATCTCCTATTATGCCAGCGGTTCCCCGTAAACGAGGGCTTCGAGCTGATCGTGTTCCAATAGGTTGAGAATTCTTCTGAACTCATTGTTCCCATGAACATACTTTTCTTCTGCTCCTGCATAAGACCCGTAGTGCATCAACCCCCTCCAGACGATAATCATGTGATACCTTACCGGGATTATAGGCACGTCGTCATTTGCGACCATCCTATGTGCGCTTTTGTAATATTCGCCGGTTATGGTGTAAACATCATTGGGGATCGGCCATAGTACAAGGGCATTATTGGGTTTTACTGTCACAACCGATGGCCTGCCAGCATGTGTTCTCCGTGAACCATACTGATATGCCCGCCGGAAAGTTTCCCATGGATAATATTCAAGCGACGATTCATCCTCTACGGTTTTGTAGATATGGATGTCGGACCTGATCCATTCCGCCAGATCGGGCACTGACACTGCCGTCGGCATATATTCCTGCGTATTGACTATCGTCGGAAAAGAGAAATCATTACGTAAGAACCGCCAGGTGGCATGGAGGTTTTGAATATCCTCATAAGCCGTAGATATCCAGTCAACAACACGTTTCATCTCCCCCACCTGGTTTAGAACGGATACTGGCCCTGTTCCTGACAGGCCGGCTTCCTGCCTCAAGCGTTGGCATAACGATAAGAAGTTCACTGTCTCACCTATGCGGGCTGTGCAAGGATATGCTCAAGCCATGCCCGTCCTTTGGGGTTTTTGTCTTCCCGGACAACAAACGGTGCTGTCAGGTTCGTAATCGGCACCATTTGAATGCGCTCCGGGTGTGACGGATCCGCAACCTCTTGCCGATAGACGGTCACCTTAGACCGCGCTAAGACCTCAACATATTTTCTTTTGACCGTCTGATCTCTTCCCCGGATAATCGGCTGGTTTACTCCGTTCACTGTCGGAGTAATCACCTCGAGGGAGCCCGGTGTTCCGTCGGTGTAAACATGTATCGTCACCGGTTCATTCATAAACGCTTCAAGAGCCATAACATCATTAAGGTTTTCGCCTTTGACGCCCTCGATAGCCCGATGCTCATGTATTTCGCTTAGAGTGAGGGGTTTGCCGTTTGCTGTCGTTGTCGCCTCATACTCATGCAAATGTGACCTGATCAAGTTCAGCTTCTTCAGGTCACGTTCAAGAGCTTCTTCCCTCTCTTTAAGTGCCTTTTCTCTTTCACTTAAACTCATCTCCTGGACGGGTTTATTTTCTGATGACTCCACCTCCTGGGTGGGTTTGTCTCCTGGTCTCGCCATAACTTCCTCCTAATTTTGGAGAGGGGTTTTGCCCCCCTCCAAAGATTCATTGTTACGCTACGATCGGCTCGTCAGGGATAGCCATGAGATCGTAGTACGTGACAGTGACGGTCCCGCCAGTAAGAGCGGTCGTGCCGGGGATGAATGCGTTAGCCCCAGCGTCCACCCTGATCGCCCCAATCGGGCAGGTATTTGCCGGAGGGGTCGGCCACTCCAACGGGGTCGCTCCTGCGGCTACATTAGCCGTCAATTTTTCTTTCCCCTGCACAACGGTAATCGTGTTGCTCGCGTTGATGCAGACAAGATAGATGTTAGAATGCTGTGCTGTCTGCGTGTTCCCTGTCAGCGTGATAAGATCATCTGCATCCGCCACATGATACAGCTTGCCGCCGATGGCGAAATCAACTCCGGCGCCATTGGGTGCCGCGATCTTAGCCTTCGTGGTCGTCGTACCAATCGCCAACCCTGCTTTGGACAGGCACATGGTGCCGCCTGCTACCAATTCACTTAAATTTATCATGGTTGTTACCTCTCTTTTTTTAGGTTGAGGGCTGCTCGCCCTGGTTTCTCCTCACCAACCGCCCCGCCCTAAAGGGCAGGGCTTAAGGTTGGTTAGAGGATGGAATCTTTTAATGAACCAATGTCCCAATACTATAAAACGTAACTGCCTCCGCGCCACTCGTAACGTTTGTGACTACGGCCCGGAATATCTTTGTATTGTTCTGGGCAATAGTTGCTGTCCCAACAACAGTTGAACCCGTGCTTGCCGCTACGGTGATCGTGTAGGCCCCTGTTGCCGCGTTCTTATAGGTCAGCAGAAACGATGTTCCAACCCGACAGTTTGGAATTGCCGCTACAATGCTGGCCGCTGTAGGCAGTGTTGCAGTATTCGCCGCGGTGACAGCATCAATGATCATCCCGCCGATTACCTGTGCCGCAGTCAGTTGCACGGTTGCCCCGGAGGTCAAGGACGTAACGGTAATCAACGGAAAATCATTCATCCCCTGAATAACCGCTTTTCCATTGCCTACGACAACTGTCTCCAACTGCGGTGGGTCATTGTCTGACAGGAACATCGAAAAAATCCCGCGCAGTGCTGCCCGGTCTCTGCCCGCACTGATCCTGTTTAAAAAACTTTGATATTTAGCCATGTTATCGCTCCTTTTGCTCGGTCTCAGACCGGCTCTTTAATTTTAACCAGCGATGTTGGTTGCACATGAAACGATCCTGGTCATCCAGTTCTCGTTCAAGCGGACGGCTGCCATCCAGAAGTCGGCACCGACGTATCCAAACATCCCGCTGGGGTTCGCATGGTTTTTCTGTGAAGCAGGGATAATGGTCGGGGAAACCCCGGAGTAGCCTCTCCCTTTCAAAGAGACCTGCCCCCAAGCACTTTCGGCCATGACGATTGAAGAGTAAACATCAACATAACCGTTGGTCGCTTTCATCCCGGAGGTGCCGACTGGTGCGGTTACTCCAGACGCGCCTAAAAGCGGAGTAAACAGCGGAGATGTGACAATTCTAAACTCTTCGATCGCGCCTACTTCACGAGGATGCACTGGCGTGATTGCAGTTCCGTAATCAGTCCGCTTAGTGAAGCCGGGAAGATCACGGATATCAGCCAGAAGGTCAGTATGAACAAAGACGATATAGCCGGGTTCAACAGCACTTACGCCAAAGTCGGGGCCGGATTTGATTCTGGTCGTCACCGGTTTCGCACGGTTAGCCTCCATCGTCCGGGCTGCAAGCCTGAAATTGTTTAGGCTAATTGGAGTATTGACTCCAGCTAAAGTGCTGCCGTTCGAGTAAATCACGCTGGTGCCGGCCTTCACCTGTCCATAACAGACAAGCTCTGCTACTTCGGCCATTGTCTCGCCGGTCAGCTTCGCCATATCGTTCGGGATGTCGTCCTCATACATCAGTTCTGCCTTACTGGAGAACTTAAAAAGGACAGCATACTGGTTAAGTGTGACAGTGACGTCCGTATAGCTGATGGTGTTTGCTGTAGGCGTCACACCTTCAGCCGTAATGAAGTCCGCTACATTGATGTTGGGCACTTCATTTACGGTTGCATTAAAAGGTTTAATCCGACGAAAAACAACTGTGTCGGTTTTGTTTAACGGTTGTTCTTTCTGATCGCCGAAACTGGTCAATACCTGAATCGGCTCCGCGTGTTTCAACATCTTCATCTCGGCCCTGATTAGGTTCCTCGATGGGACTGTTCCATATTTCTGTATAGCCATGATTTAACTCCTCTCTTATTCGGTAAAAACTTCTCTGCCTATACTTGCCCGTAGCTCCGCAAGGGACATATCCGCTTCGGATTTTACGGGGGTTGCCTTTTCTCCCTGTGGAAGAACGGCTGCTTTCATGCGCTGTTTCCTATCGCTGGCGATCTCAGAAGCGGTCTTTGCAGACTTTGTTGCCTCTTCAAATGCCGAAAGCAACGCAATGGCATCTTCCGCCTTATCGCTGTTAACCAGCGCAGCTTTTTCAGGCGGTTGTGCTGCTAACCAGTCCTTCCATTCCTGTGTCATGATAGTCTCTCTCCACCTCGGCTTTACTATGCTAAGTAAGCGCATATCTAAGTCCTCCACGGGCTTTGGCATCTCGCTTGTAAGCTCTTTCTTCAGGTTCTCCTTAAGCTCATTTAGTCCGGTAGAGATCTTTCGATCAAACCGGGCATCAAAAGCTTCTGCCCATTCAGGAAAATCTGCTTTCAAGCTCTCCCATTTCTCATCAGATGCCGCGGCTGCTTGTATCTGCTGTGCTGTGGG
>DYKH01000180.1:4689-7691 GCA_020722685.1 Caldithrix sp.
TGCTTTCTTCGCTGCGTAAAGCTCATTGGTGAGAGCACCTATCCTTGACTCTGCCTGTTTTAGCCGCATCTCCGTATTTTGCAGTGCACTGATACGCATTGACATATCGTCAAAAGCCTGCTTCAGCGCAGGGTTCACCCCTTCCCAGGGGTCTTTTCCCGCTGATGGTGGGGAGACATCGACAACCGGGGGGTTCCCTGATTCCTCGGCCTCCATCTCTTCTATAACCTCAGCCCTCACTCTTGCGGCTTCTTGTTCAGGTGTTTCGTTCATTTCTTTTCTCCTTTCGGGTGGTTTCCCAGCCGGGTTGTGAGCACCTTGCGGTGGTCATGTTTCCTTGATAGTTCTTCCCTACACTTCCTCCCTAGGTGGTCTTCCAGCTAGGGTTGTGAGCGCCTTGCGGCGGTCATGTTTCCTCCGACAAATCTTCCTTCGGATTGGGGAGGTTGATCAACTCTTTAAGGACCTTGATCTCGCCCCGCAACACCGAAGTTTGGATTATATCTCTGTTTATATTGTCATTTTTTACACGCGCCTTCTGTAAATGCTCATGCGCCCACGAGCTAACGAAAGCCCATGTCTGCGATCCAGGATCAAGAAAGCCTGTTCGTGCCGTCGGCTGTATCCACGCATTCAATGGTTCCTCTTTGCGTGGCTCCTCTTCTTGAATCTCATCTTTCGGAGATTCTTTATTTATAATCCAGCTTAGTCGGTCTATCCAATCTGCCCAGGCCATCTTTCTACTCCGTAAAGGCATATCCCGGTCGTGCCTTCTTTGGCGGTTCATAGACGGGCTGTGTAAGCTGTGGCGATGGCTTCAGGTTTTTGTCTTTTGCCATTGCGACTTGCGTATGCAATTTCTGCGCCACAATTGTAAGCTCTGCCTTGATCTTATCCAGGGCTATGCCGGTTGCCTGACTTAATTCCATTGCCTTAATGTCTCTATCCATCAATTTTAATTGAATTTGATGTTCTCTGTCAAGCTGTGCCTGTTCTGCCCTAAATTCAAGCTCGGCCATCTTTGACTGCTGCATAGCCTGTATTCTGGTCATCTCGCCTTCTGCCCGCACCCTTGCGACTTGCAACGCTGGATTTTCCAGCGGCGGTTGCTGTTTCTGCGCCTCTTCGTTCTCTTGAATTTTATCATCGGGCAATAAAATGTCTATGTCCCGAGCCGTGAAGAATTTTTTGATGGCTTTCTTCCAGTCAATCATAGCACTTAGTTCAGGGTCTGAGCGCACTGCAAGAAGCTGCTGGACTGTCTGCCATTCCTGCTCACGTTCCAGTAAAATGGACGTCCCACGCGGATCAACCTGGTAGTCGCCCTTAATGCTGTCATCCTCGTTATATTGCATATTCCAATGATAGTACCGGGTTATATGTGGACGTGTGATAGAGTCATCCCATCGCTTCACACGTGTTCGAAGGGCAACATTAGCACTGTCAACTATGATATTCGTGGCACCAAGTGTCTCCGGGAGTTTCCCTTTCTCGCCTGTAAAGAGCATTGGAAGCTGTGATTCAATATCTGCAAAGCGAAGGGCGAGTTCAATGATGTTCTGTAATTCCCTCTGGTTGTTTGTAATCTGGAATTGCCCGAATTGTTTGTCAATAGACAGGGTTTCATCGGTTGATCTCCAAATCTTTTTCCCTGTGATTTCCCAGACGCCATTTCCAGGCTCAAGCCCCGGGCCAATTACTATGTTCGCACCTGCACTGTCCCCTGCATTGTCCATCATCGCACGCCAGGCCGCTGTGATGACACGCTGTGTCCACATCAATTCACGGGCCACACCTATTCCCCAGGGAACTCCCGGGCGTTTAGTCCATGTAAAGAAGTCGTATGGTAAATCCCCTGTGTCAAGGGGATTTAGCACGACCTTGATAGGCCTGTCATTTACCATGACGACACAGGCACTTACAGACGGGAATCCCCCTTGTGAGTCACAATCGTAACCGAGGGCCTCCAAATCCTGCTTGTTCACATCGCCGTTATATTCCCATAGCTCATAACTGGTTCCTTTCGCACCTGCGGTATATCGCACAAGATGCTCGTTTTCTTTGGTGGATGCGACAGATACCTTCTTTGGTTCCTCCAGGAGTATCTCGTCAATTTGGTCATCCATGTAACCTTCAACGCCCTTTAGTTCTCGCAGTTCTCGCGGGGTTATTGCGCGTCGTTCCCAGATATAGGCAGCCCGCTTGATGTCGTCCCGGCATTCCGGGTCAGGGAAGACGTCCCACGGGTCAATCGCCCTGGAAACAGGCCGTTGATCTTCTACTACCTCTAAGACACGCACTGTGGTTTCGCCGTCCGTCTGTGTTATCCAACGCTTTTTAACGTCTTTGACGATCATAGGGCCTTTTAATATCCCCGTTCCTAAGCGAACAGCAGACTGGATAGCCTTGCGGCATTCGGCGTTAAAACCGCATTCGGTCAGCTGGTCATTGATCTGTTGCTCCATCCGCGCCATCCGCTCTTCGGCAATCTCTTGGTCGGATTTCGCAATCTGCTGAATAGTAACCGGATTGCCCTGGTCATCCAGTACCGGGGTCTGTGTCTGGCGTAACATAGCCGGCCTGTCATCCTTCAGGGCATCCTGAAGCTCTGGTTTAGGCGTAATACACAGCCCCCAATTCTTGCCGTCGGTGGGTAGCTGGATATCCGCAAATCTTCCTTCAGCGGTCTCACATTTTGGACGAACGATGTTGATTACGACCCGCGACCTCTTTGGTTCTCCTATAAATTTGCCTGTTTGGGTCGCATAATCAAGCATCCGGGAACGCATGGACGGCTCATCGGTGCCCTCAAAAGCTAGCTCATCCTCACGCCATATCCGTTCGATCCCACAGGAAGCCCTTGCTGCTACTGCCGCATTGCGCTTGGCGATAAGAGACGCGGCAAATCGCTGGATGATCGCAAGTCTCTGCTCTTTCCTACGCCGTTCCTCGGCATCCTCTTCTAACTGCCTGTCATAATATTTATCTCTGTCCTGTTGATC
>DYKH01000180.1:7791-9613 GCA_020722685.1 Caldithrix sp.
CTAGTATCCTACAGCCTCATCGAGAGGGTCATAAGAGACCACATTCGATGGCATTAAATGCCTTGGTGTATCATTCGTCATCTGCTCGATATTGATCGCCATATACCGCGTACAATCAGCCCCATGGCTGTATTGGTCGTGGACTGGTGTTCCAGCCGCAAGTGTTTGCTTGTTGATATGTCGCCGATACCTCTTCCAGGATTCGATGAGCCGGGAACAATGGGTCTTATCCACGTAAATGCGCGGGAAGATTAGCCTTGTCTGCCTGATTCCCTCTTCAACGTCCACACTTGAAACCTCTTCCTTTCGCGCCACGTTCCAACCTAGCTCGCGCAGGATTTGGTCT
Source organism: Caldithrix sp. (assembly GCA_020722685.1). The sequence goes on from DYKH01000180.1 coordinate 8,138, forward strand.
GCGCCCTTTCCTGTTCGAAAATCTTTACTAAAGCCGTCAGAATAGGGCAGCCATACCTTGCCCCAATTGTAGCGTAAATCCTTTAGAACATTAGAATAATAGGCAAGCGTTTTTTGATTATCCTCGATGTAATTGATGATTCGGATTTCTGACGCATGGTATTGCACTACAATTACAGCCATCTCGTCGTTAAACCCAAGATCAAAGACAACATGCGCCTTTAGCAGGGGATCATGGGGCACGTTACAAATGCGGCCATCGCGCTCCATCTGTGTGACTTCATCATAGTAGATCGCCCCCTCGACCGCTGGTCGGCATTGCCCTTCCCATATATTACCATAATCCCTAGGGAATCGGTGCAGGCAATCTAACCGCTCCATCTCTAGCACATCATTAAAATAGGGGTTATCGCGCCAATCTACCCTCTGGATGACAGCATTAGGTGGGGGATTTTTGACGAAGCGCGTATAGGTCGGATCGGATTCGAGATCCGGGTTAAACGTAACCCAAATCTCCGATCCCTCTTTCCGGATCGTGGGGAGCAAAATTTGCCACGATCGCTCGGTGATGACCTGGCCCTCTTCTACCCAGACAATATCTATCCCTTCGTAACTTTTAATGGAATCCACTGTCATGTCAGACAACCCAACGAACGCAAATCTCGTGCCATTGCGCCCCTTGATCTCGGTCTCCTGGATTGTATATTCTGACGTAATCCCCATCCGCTGGATCTGGTCGCTCAATAGCTGGTGTACTGAATCCTTAATTGATCGCTGAATTTCGCGGGCACACAGGATGCGAAGCGGCCGCTGGATACCTTGTATCAGCAGGGCTCGTGCGAATGACCAGCTTTTGCCCGATCCCCGACCTCCGTAGGCGACCTTGTAACGGGCAGGTTGGAACAAGAATTGCATTTTTTTAGGGAAATGAACTGGCTCCATCTCCTGGATTCCCTCCCTCAATCATCCCCGTCAAAAATCAGGCGAACCTCTCTGATTCCTTCGCCCTGCCCTATATCATCGGTTATCCCGAAGGCCTGCCTTTCCATCCGGATTCGCTTTTCTTGTGCGGAGACGAGGGCGTTGAGTGCGCTGGCCTTAGCGCTGATGGACAACTTTTTGGCGCCATTCAGTTCATTGAATATCCGCTGTTCTACCTCTGCTGTGATCGCAAGACTTCTGCGATGTCGCCTAATGATTTCTAGGGCTCTGTCAGCGGCCTGCTCGATGACCGTATCGTCATCAACGGCGATGACGTCATCATCTACGATCCGTCGCCTGATGGCCTGGCGAACTCGCTGGGTTAGATCACGTTTCCATACATCTGGGTGCTGTTTGGCTTTTTTGCAGATCAAAGCAGGGGAGATGCCATACATGCTAGCGATTTCCCGGAGCGAGAGGATGCCTGCCCGATAGTCCCGTAAGACGGCTTCCCAATCAACTTTTGATCGTGGCTGTGACACTTATACCTCCCTAT
>DYKH01000681.1 GCA_020722685.1 Caldithrix sp.
ACTATTGCCTACTTTTCGATGGAGATCGGGCTGCAGGAAGAAATGCCGACCTACAGCGGTGGTTTAGGAATTTTAGCTGGCGATACCATTCGCTCGGCGGCTGATCTCCAGGTTCCAATTGTCGCCGTCACCCTGCTTCATCGCCAGGGATATTTTCATCAACATCTTGATGCCAATGGAGGTCAGCGCGAGGAATCTGAACCATGGATTGTCGAAGACTTTTTGCAGGAGATGCCGCCAAAAGTAACCGTGATGTTGGAGGGGCGCACGGTTCACCTGCGTAGCTGGAAATACGAAGTCCTGGGCGTCAATGGCTTCCAGGTTCCGGTCTATTTTTTAGATGCCAGGCTTCCGGAAAACTCCCAATGGGATCAGACGCTGACCGATTTTCTTTACGGCGGCGATCAACACTACCGGCTTGCGCAGGAAATCATTCTCGGTATTGGCGGTGTGAGGATGTTGCGCGCCCTTGGTTATGATAATCTTCAACGCTTTCACATGAACGAAGGACATGCGGCGCTGCTAACGCTGGAGCTTTTGGATGAAGAAGCAAAACATGCAGGACGGCGATCTGTCGTCAGAGATGATATCGATGCAGTTAGAAAAAAATGCGTCTTTACCACCCATACGCCAGTTCCAGCCGGACATGATCAGTTTCCTATATCGTTAATGCGTCAGTTGCTGGGTCCTCGCGATGATTTTTTTGACATGAAGGATGTCTTTACTGTGGAATTGATCCATCACATTCTGCGGGACCGCAAAGAATTTGCTGACATGCAGGATGTCTTCCGCAGTGGCGATCGGTGCAACATGACTTATCTGGCTCTCAATCTGAGCCACTATGTCAATGGCGTGGCGAAAAAGCACAGAGAAGTCTCCAAATTAATGTTTGCCGATTATGCCATTGATGCGATTACCAATGGCGTTCATGCTGCCACTTGGATAGCAGAACCTTTCCAGCGGCTTTACGATCGCTACATCCCAGGTTGGCGACAGGACAATTTCAGCCTGCGCTACGCGCTGAGTATTCCAAAGCCCGAGGTGTGGCAGGCGCATGCCCAGGTGAAGCAACAGTTGATCAAATATGTAAATGAGAACACCGGCGCCGGGATGGATGCGGACGTTTTGACGCTCGGCTTTGCCCGACGCGTCGCGACTTACAAGCGCGGTGATCTGCTCTTCACCGATGTCGAGCGACTGAAGCGCATCGCTGCCAAAGCCGGCGCGTTGCAAGTGATTTATGCCGGCAAAGCTCATCCACAAGATCAAGGCGGCAAGGAAATCATCCGCCGAATCTTTCAAGCCAAAGAGACGCTCAAGCAACAGATCAAAATTGCCTATCTTGAAAATTACGATATGAAACTGGGGAAAATGCTGACATCGGGGGTGGATATCTGGCTGAATACGCCGCAGCCGCCGCTGGAGGCTTCGGGAACAAGCGGAATGAAAGCCGCA
>DYKH01000682.1 GCA_020722685.1 Caldithrix sp.
GGTATAGCGGACAACATCCTGTAACAAGGCCGGTATATCTTCAGCGGCATACTCGTGAACGATCTGATTGCGCACTTCACGAATCTCTTTCCAGGTATAGGTCGAACGGATATGTCCTCGTTTTTCAGCGTAGTTAAGCCGGTCAATGAAAGTGGCCTCAGCGGGCAAGAACTCGGCGCGATCTATGGCTCTGAAGACTCGTTGGGTCAGGAGATCGGCTAAACGCGCAAAGCGAGCGGTGAGTGCGTCCCAACGTTCCCATTCGGCTTCATCATACGTCTGGTCGGCCTTGCTCTCGGGCCGGCGCTGGTAGGAAAAGTGCAACGCGCGCGCTGCTGCCTCGGCTAACGCGACCTGTTCGAGGACATTTTCAAGATATAGGCGCTCGCGCGCTGTCAAGGCCATATCTGCACGCCTTCCTGGAATGCCAGCCGCGTGAAGGCGGATTGGCCGCGCGCTTGCGGCTCCGGGCAAACCACAATATCTATCTTTTGGTCGCCCAATTGTTCTTTGATCGCGATCCGCAACTGCTTGCGCAAGGCATAAGCGTTGCGCGCCGCCTGGCGGGAGACAATCAGCAAATCCAGGTCGCCGCCCTGCCGGGTGGGGGAGACGCGGGACCCAAAGAGATAGACGACGGCATCGGGATATTGCGCCAGATGGCGATTGAACAGGGTCGACAGCCGGCCCTGGTCCTGCGGGTCCAAACGGACCTTTTGTTGGGTTGTTGTTTCAGACATTGTCCCTCTTTCCCTTGGCGAATTTGGGCGATTTCGGCCCCACACACTCACAAATTCGAATCCTCGTCACATTCCTATGATACCATAGTTTGGTTCAAACTTTGCGCGCGTTGTTGACCAGTCCATCGCGCAGGGTCGCGTCGCGGCCGTTCTCCGCCTGGCAGCCGGTGGTGTAGTGCTTGCCCAGGTTTTCGGCTTGGATGACGATGTCAGGCACGGGAGAGTCCTTTAGTCTTTAGTCGAGTAGTCTTTAGTCTGATAGTCGGGAAATGAACCGCTAATCTCGCGAATGGACGCGAATATTTCTTGAAAAATAGGCGAAGATTCTGCCGAATGCAGACATTCGGGCGAATGCAGACATTCGGGCGAATGCTGCGAAGGTAGACTTTCGCGGTTGAACATTCCATTACAATTCCATAAACTCTGTCAAACTAACACCGACTTCCCGGATAATCGCTCGCACTGTTCCCTTACGGATATTCTTACCCCGATGATGCGGGACTGGCACAACTTTTCCGTCGGTATCGCGCACCCATAATTCGTGCGAACCTTTGCCGTGACGATAGAAGCGGAATCCCAATTTGCGCAGGCGGCGGGTCAGATCCCGGTAACTCAATTCGCGCAGTTCGGGCATTTTACCCCACTCCAACCGGCACGGCCATCGTCAGCCGCGTATTGGGGGACAGCGCAATCTTGTTAAAGCCCAGACTTTCGC
>DYKH01000181.1 GCA_020722685.1 Caldithrix sp.
CGCCAAATAAGGCTTGGGTGCAAGCTCGGCGATGGCAGGGGAGTGGACGCTTAATTCTTCTGAGCCGAAAATGTGATAGATCGGCATCAGCAGCCACTCTTTGGGCTTTTGCTTAAAGCTTGAAGGTACACCGGTAAAATAGCCATTGCCTTGGGTTCCGGGATCGAAGAGCCGTTTGCCCATTTCTCCATTTCGAATAGGGCCGCCGACTTCTGCTTGAAATTTGTTTAGCGCTTGAACCGAGTTCCAACCCGGAGCCCATATATTTGAAAGCAGCGGTGCGGGCGGCTGCAACGGATAACCCTCCATAGAAAACGCCAACGGAGAATTCGGGTCTTCTGCCGGTTTTGGCTCGTGCATGGTTTTGTGTGCGTTCATAGCGGTGCGCCCACTGTAGCGGTGTGGCTGTCTGGGGACTCGCTGGCCCAACATCCGCAGTTCCGACGGGGGCGCAATCCTCAAAACAGGTTCGAAAACGGGTAGTTCATCCGCAAGAGATTCAACGATCTTATCCAAGCTTTGCCATGAATCAGCCTTGTTATGCCCCGCTCTGAGCATTGCTTCGCGCAGCCATAACCAGCTCTCTTGGACGTGGCCTTCCGGCTTGAAGACTTGGTAGAATCGCTGCGCCCGGCCCTCATTGTTGACTAATGTGCCAGCGGCCTCTGCAAAAGTGGCCGCCGGCAGGATTAGCTCGGCATCCGCAATGGTCTTGTTAGCCGAATGATCTATGACGATGACGTGTTCGGCAGTGTCCATTAGTCGCTGAACATCTGTTTTTTCCGCACGCAGATACAGATCATTCTCCAAAATAATAACTGCATCGGTATCGCCCTCTGCAACTTTTTTCATGACAGCATCCATGCTTTGTTTTGCCATTAGCGCCAAACCGAGGCTGTTGCATTCCGGGACAGTAAGGCACAACTTTGCCGGCTGCGCCTGCTTGCACAGAGCCCAGCCAATGTTGGCGGCGGCCTGCAAAACGGAGTCGTTGCCGTTGCTGCAGCCGGCAATAATGACAGGTCGCTTGGCAACCCGAAGCGCTTGGGCGATTTTGTTCGCAAGGGCACGCACTGCGTTGGGCAACTCTGTCACTTTCGGTGCATTCGAATCGATGAGTTGAGCGACAGCAAATCCCAATCGCGCCAAGTCATCCGGAGCCGCACGAAAAACTTGTCTTGCCAGTGAATCCAGTTTGGTTCCAAAGGGCGTGGCAATAAAGAGGGGCCCTTTTTCGTCCTGCACGACGTGCCGCATCGCTGCATCATCCCACCCGGCGATCCCCAATTTGGCCAGTTTTTCGGTTGGCGGCTGTCTAATAGACTGTTTGACTGCCAAATCCAACAAGGGCGCCGTATTCGTGACATCTTCGCCCAAAATGAAAACAGCGTCAGCCTGCCGCACGTCCTGCAGCGATGCCGAAGGGGCCGGGCCGTCGCGCAGAATCTCTATGATGGTGGAAAGCAGCCGCAGTTGCTGTTCTCCAAGACCAGCATAAAAATTGTCCGCCCCGACCAAGGCTCGCAGTGCAAAATTGGCCTCTATGGAGGCGCGCGGCGAGCCGATGCCGATCGCTTTTTTCTTGCCAGCAAGCAACGAAGCAAGATGCTGCAATGCAGTATCTTTGCTGACCGGCTGGGCGCTTGCGCCCTTGTCCGTGCGCAACAACGGCTGACGGATGCGGCCATCGCTGTTCACAAATTCGTAGCCGTATCTTCCCCGATCACAGAGAAAGTAGCCGTTGACGTCAAAGTTGAACCTGTTACGGATGCGGCGCAATTTTCCGTAGCGCTCGCCAGGAATGGTATTGCAGCCTAAACCGCACTGAACGCAGATGCTGGGGGCTGTCTGCAAGTCCCATTTGCGAGTAAAGTGTTGTTTGAAAGTCTTGTCCGTAAAAACGCCGGTGGGGCACACCTCGACCAGGTTGCCGCTGAACTCGCTCTGCAAAATGCCTTCTTCGTGCCGGCCAAAATAAAGGTGATCGTGCGCGGCAAAAACGTCGAAATCGCGGCCGCCGGCATAATCCCGATAAAAGCGCACGCAACGATAGCATTGAATGCAGCGGTTCATTTCATGATTGATAAGCGGCCCCAAATACTGGTTGCGGTAGGTGCGCTTCTTAAAGCGGTAGCGGCGAACGGCATGGCCGGTCATCACGGTCATGTCCTGCAGATGGCACTCGCCGCCCTCGTCGCAGATGGGACAGTCATGCGGATGGTTGATCATCAGCCATTCGATGACGGTGGCGCGGAAAGCTTTCACTTCCGGGTCGTCAATGGAAATGCGCGTGCCGTCTGTGGCCGGGGTCATGCAAGACATGACGATTCGGCCTTGCGTGTCCTTCTCGTCCTTAAACTGTTTTACCGCGCATTGCCGGCAAGCGCCTACTGATCCCAAAGCCGGATGCCAACAGAAATACGGAATATTGAATCCCAGCGATAGGCAAGCTTGCAGAAGGTTTTGACCGTCTTTTACTTCGTAAGGTTTATTGTCAACATAAATGATGGCCATTTACAATCCTTTTGAAACACAGACGACACGGGTACTGCTGATCTGCTCCGGTTTTTCTCTGTCCATTTCGCGAAAATAGAACCCACGCTCCACGTGAGGTCCTCGGAATTCTCTTTGCTCAGCGAGCGATCAATAGGGGCACCGTTTTTCGCGGATATGAAATTCAAAGTCTTCACGAAAGTATTTAATGGCGCTTTGCAGCGGCTCCACAGCGCCCGGCGCCAGAGCGCAAAAGGTGTTGCCCGGAGCCAACAGTTTGCTGTGCATTTCCAGCTTGGCGATGTCGCCATTCTCGCCGCGCCCGTTTTCGATGGCATGCAATATCCTGGTAGTCCAAGACAGGCCCTCACGACAGGGTGTGCACCAGCCACAAGACTCTTGCGCGAAAAATCTTTCCAGATTATGCACCAAACCAATGGGACAAGTTTTATCATCTAAAACGATCATCGTGCCGGTACCGAGACGACTGCCGGCTTTTTGTATGGAGGCAAAATCCATTTTCACGTCCAAATGCTCCTCGACCAAGAAATCGGTCGAAGCGCCGCCGGGGATGACGCCGCGGAACTTCAGCCCATCGCGCATCCCGCCGGCGTGCTCCTCCAATATTTCGCGTATGGTGGTTCCCATCGGCAACTCCCACAAGCCGGGCCTCTTCACTTTGCCGCTCACGCCATAAATTTTGGTGCCGCCGTCCTCGCTTTGACTCAAATTTTTGAACCAGTCCACTCCATTCTGAACGATGTGCGGCACGTTGCAGAGCGTCTCCACGTTGTTGATGATGGTGGGCTTGCCCCACGCGCCGACGACCGGCGGAAAAGGCGGCTTGGCGCGCGGATTGGCTCGCTTGCCTTCCAAAGCGTTTAACAAAGCGGTTTCTTCACCACACATATAGCGTCCGCCACTCCTGTGCAGATAAAGCTCAAGGCTGTAATCCGTGCCGAGAATATTCTTGCCCAAATACCCCCGTTGGTAAGCCTCGGCGACGGCCTTGCTCATGCGTTGCGCGGCCAGCGCATATTCTCCGCGCAGAAAAAGGTAAGCAACGTCCGCCTGAATGGCGTAGGAGCTGATGATCATGCTCTCCACCATCAAATTCGGATCGCCTTCCAATAACAGCCGGTCTTTAAAGGTGCCCGGTTCCATTTCGTCGCCGTTTACGACCAAATACTTGGGATGCGGAGCATCCGACCCCATGGGTACGAAGCTCCATTTCAGGCCGGTGGGAAAGCCGGCCCCGCCGCGCCCGCGCAGGCCGGATTCTTTCACCATCTTGGTCACATCCGCTGGGTTCATGTCGAGCAAAGCCTTGCGTAAAGCTTGATAGCCGCCGGCCTTTTCATAACCAGCGAGACTGAGTGGTTCTTTTCCCGCTTTGATGTTTTTGGTTAACGGTCGTTCCATCGCCTACACTCCCCGTCGGTATTTGTCCAGAATTGCGTCCATCTTAGCCGCGTCCAAATCACCGTAGAGTTCCTGATCGACCATCATCGAGGGAGCGTGGTCGCAGTTACCTAAACAGGGAATCGGCAAAAGTGTAAACAGTCCGTCCGAAGTTGTTTCTCCAAGGCCGATGCCTAAGCGGGCGGTTAGATGCTCAAGCAGACTCTCGTAGCCCATAATCCAACATGAAACGCTGTCACAGATAAAGATAACATGTTTGCCCACCGGCTTGCGAAAAATCAGGTTGTAGAAGGTAGCAACGCTGTCCAGCTCATCCGGCGTCATGTCCAGATGGGCGGCGATGTCCTTGATGCTCTCATCCGACACCCAGCCGCGATGTTTCTGCACGATCTTGAGCGCGTCGATACTGACCGCTCTTTTTTGCGGATAGTGAGCGATCTCCGCGTTGATTTCTTGTATTTCTTCTTCCGTTAGCATAGTTTCCAAAAAATAACCGATACTCTTTCCATTGACAATTGAACGTTGAACATTGACCGTTGTTTTTCAAAAGCAATAGTCAATGGTCAACTTTCAACGTTCAGTTGTCAATACATAGTTGACCATTGAACGTTGACCGTTGACTATTGACCGTTGTTTCCCAAGACCAATAGTCAATGTTCAATTTTCAACGTTCAATTGTCAACTTTTCCTTCCCGCTGTTCTTATACTGGCGTTCATAATTCTGGCCAACTCAGTGCACTCTCCAGCGACTGATTCCAACTTTTCACACGGCAGCATTTCGCCACGCTTAATCATTTCGAGCCAAATGGCGGATTCATTCAGTTCCTTAAGAACGACGCCCAGTTTGTGCACAAAATCGTTCCTGCTTTCTGCTCCGCGGGCTTCGCCGTAATTGGATGCCGGTGAAGTACCACATCGAAGCAATTGTCCAGCGATATGTCTTCCGGACGGCGTTTTCGGCAGATAGTTGCAGATCCTAATTACAGCCACACCAAAGTCAATTAATCGCGACTGGATATCGTCTCCTTTGGCCATTATTCCTACCCCTTTCTGTGCTGATAAAACGATCCAATCCTTCCGGTACTCATTGACAATTGAACGTTGAACGGTGAACATTGACTATTTCTTTCAACGATCAATAGTCAACGTTCAATGTTCAATTGGCAACGCCCAATACTCAACTTTCAACGTTCAACGTTCAATTTTCAACGATCAACGTCTGCAAGCACATAGTCAATGCTACCCAATATCGCCAAGAGATCAGCCACCATCGTGCCACGGCTCAGAAGCGGAATCATCTGCAGGTGTGGGAACGATGGAGTTCGGATGCGCGTCCGGTAGGACATGGTGTTGCCGTCACTGATCAAGTAATAGCCGGTATTGCCCTTGGACGCCTCGATGCCGAAAAAGGCTTCGCCCGGCGGTATGACCGGTCCCCAGCTCACCTGCAAAAAATGCGTGATGAGCGTCTCGATATCGTGCATGGTGCGCTCTTTACGCGGCGGCGTGGCCAAGGGATGATCGGACTTGTATGGACCGGTCGGCATATTTTCCAAACACTGTTTGATGATGCGCAAGCTTTGCCGCATTTCTTCCACGCGAACCACAGCACGGTCGTAGCAATCGCCATGCAGCGCGGTGGGAATATCGAACTCGAACTGATCATAGGCGGCGTAAGGGCGCTTTTTGCGAAAGTCCCACTCGAATCCGCAAGCGCGCAAGCCGGGACCCGTCACTCCCCATTCTATGGCTTCATCCAAGGAATAGGCGCCAATGCCTTTGGTGCGGGCTTTGAAAATGCGGTTCTGCATCACCAGTTTGTCGTATTCCTTTAGACGAGGAGGAAAATAGTCGATGAAGTCACGCACCAATCGATCCCAGCCGCGTGGGAGGTCGTGGGCCACGCCACCGATGCGGAACCAACTGGGGTGCATGCGCCCGCCGCAAACAGCCTGAACGATATCGAAAATTCGCTCGCGGTCAACGAACATGTAAAACACCGGGGACATGGCGCCGACGTCTCCGGCAAAGGTGCCATACCAAACCAGATGGCTGGCAATGCGGAAAAACTCTGCCATCATGATGCGGATGACGTTCGCCCGGTGCGGCACGGTAATCCCGGCAAGCTTTTCCACCGCCAAAATGTAGGGGAGGTTGTTCATCACCCCGCCCAAGTAGTCGATGCGGTCGGTGTAAGGGATGAAGGTATGCCAGGTCTGACGTTCGCCCATTTTTTCCGCGCCGCGATGGTGATAGCCAATGTCGGGCACGGCATCGACGATTTCCTCGCCGTCGAGCTGCAAGACGATGCGCAGCACGCCGTGAGTTCCCGGATGCTGCGGCCCCAAATTGAGGAACATGAAATCCGAGTCCTCGCTGCTGCGCTGCAGGCCCCATTCTTCGGGCTTGAATTGCAAGGCCGCCTGCTCCGCGTCCTGTTTTTCATGGGGAAGCTTGAACGGTCCCATTTCGGTCGCGCGAGCAGGATGCTCTTTGCGCAGGGGATGTCCTTGCCAGGTCGGGGGCATCAGTATTCTGCGCAGGTGAGGATGGCCGTCGAAGGTGATGCCGAACATGTCCCATACTTCCCGCTCATACCAATTGGCGGCGGGCCAAAAGTCGGTTATGGTCGGAAGTGAGGGGTATTCGCCGACGAGCGGCACCTTGATGCGAATATCTTCGTTGCGGTCAAAAGAGAGGAGATGATAGACGACCGTAAAGTCGCTTTGTGGCTGATCCTGCCGATGGGTGCGAAGACGCTCGTCAATGGCGGTGAGGTCGTAGAGCAGACGATACGGCTTGTCGGCGGCGACCTTTAGATAGCGCAAAACGTCACGGAGATGCTCCTGGGCAACCCAATAGGTAGGTATTTCATCCTTGGTAACTTGTTTGGCGAGTATCGTCCTGCCGAATCTGGCTTGCAGGTCCACGTCGATGGTCGATGATTTATTCATTGAGAAGTATTTTTCGTTTTATGGGTCTGCTGCTTCGATCTACTGCTTCATTGGTTCATCATTCAAAACGCAACACAATTAAGAGAAACGGGGGAAGGAAGCCTGCGCTCAAAGCCAATCAAAAGGTAAAAGCGGAATCGCAACAAGATGGTCCGCCGTCCGCCCAAAGGACTCAGAAAGACCTGACGGATTTTTCGTCTTGGATTTTCTTGAGGCATCTCTTAGTCGACTCTGCCAGCTCATTGAACAACGTTGGATCCTCAGCCTTGAAATTGAAATACGACTTGCCTTGCATTCTTTGCTTCAATTCCTTGGACATGCCGGCAAGAAGATCCGGACACATGCACACCGGCATGAGGTAAAAGCTAACACAATTCTCTTTGATTTCCATAGAGCCAAAAAAAGATTACCTTCCCCCATCTTTCGTTGTAGCCGGTGTTGAGATAACTGCTATCCGGCCTGGGCGCGACGAGGGTGAGCTTTGGCTGTTACGGCTTTAGGATTTGCCGCAGCGCTGCAAGCACTTTTTCGAATTGCAGTTTTGCGTCCATTAAACTCAATGGAAGCTGTCGATCACACTTCATCCATAGGACGAAGAATGGTCGCTTGCCGGCGTTCGGCGCGCTTGAGGTCGCGCATCGATGGTTTTGGTGGTCGCTCGACGCCTTGCGGGCCAATCACCCAGCTCAAGGGTCGTCTTTCTTTGCTGACCGTATCGACTAACATGACCAATCCCTGCATAAACGCTTCCGGACGCGGCGGGCAGCCCGGCACATACACATCCACGGGCAGGAACTTGTCCACGCCTTGGACGACGCTGTAGATATCATACATCCCACCGGAATTGGCGCATGAGCCCATGGAAATGACCCAGCGCGGCTCCATCATCTGTTCGTACAAGCGCTGGATGATGGGCGCCATTTTGATAAACACGGTGCCGGCAACGATCATCAAGTCAGCCTCACGGGGTGTGCCACGGATGACCTCTGCGCCAAAGCGGGAAATATCATATCTGCTGGTGATGCTGGTGGCCATTTCGACGTAGCAGCAAGAGAGACCGAAATTGAAAGGCCAGATGGAGTACTTGCGTCCCCAGGCAACCAAGTCTTGTAGCTTGGTTAAGAGGATATTCCGGCGAACGGCCTCTTCAAAGGATTCATTCTGTAAATTCGCAGTGGAACTGTCTGATGGTTTGGTTAGCGACCAGCGCATAAAAAGCTTGTCCTTGTCTGGTGGTTCGGACAACTGGGTGTCTTTATCAAGAGCTTAAAACTCACTCAAGTTGTTAGCCACTTCAAGCGGAGCGGCTGACAGGATGAGCCGGATAAGAGCAGATTTGCAGGAATGTCTGAAGCTTGAAACAAGAACCCTGTGCATCCAGGAAATCCGGTTCATCTTGTCCCATTTTCTGAGGTACATTTTCCAGCAGGTCCGCCTTCAGCAGCGTCTCAGCGATTTCCGGTGATATAATTTGTCAATTGTTCTATCAGGAATTCTTTTTCCGCAATAAGCGCCTTTACCACGTCACCGATGGATATGACGCCCATCAACCGGTCATTGTCCATCACCGGCAAGTGGCGGACGTGTTTCGCGCTCATCAGTGCCATGCAGTCTCCTATTGTCTGACTTGGACGGACGAACAAGACGTTTTCGGTCATGGCCTCACGCACGGCAGTTTTTTTGGACGACTTACCCAACAGGTACACTTTGCGCGCGTAATCGCGTTCGGAGAAAATTCCCGCTACCCGGCCTTTTTCGATAACCACCAAGGCACCGACATTCTTTTCTGACATTAGTTTGAGCGCATCGAATATCAAGCTATCCGGGCCGATGCTCCAAACGTCACTCGCCTTGATTTGCAGAATATCTCGGACGCTTTTCATATTTTACCCTTTACCAGAATGTGAGACGAGCCATTGGGCTTTGGGCCGGTCGGTAAACGATTTGCGAATCACTGGATTGTCCGCAGATGGCGTCTTTTCCCTTTGGTGCCTCCCCAATCCAACGCGCCGATGCGCCAAAGGTATACGAGTGCTGCCAATAGGATCGCTACAAAGATGAGAATTTCGATATAGCCCGCCCAACCGAGTTGCCGCAGTGCGATCGCCCAGGCGAAGATAAACACCGCCTCCAGATCGAATAGGACAAAAAACATGGCGACCAGATAATACTTGGCAGACAAACGGAGCTGCGCCGATCCCTGAGAGAGGATACCCGATTCGTAAGGTTCACCCGTTGCCCGATCCCGGTGTCGCTGCCCAAGAATCGCTGAGATACCAATCATCGCAGCAGCCAAAACGAGAACAGCGGCAAAATAGAGGGCCAAGGGCCAAAGGCCGGCGTTTGTTGCCTGTGAGCTCACTTAGTATATCCTCCACTTTGCAGACATCGGGCTTTCTTGTAGCGACCAATCTGTGGCTTAGGGCAAGCTTGCCCTTCTAAACCGGCATTCAATCAGAAAAAATTCCGGCAAGTCGTGCGAATGAGCTTGAGCCACCTACGGTAGACGAACTCAAGCTTTTGCATGATCAGGAACTGATCCCTTTGAAGATATCAAGTTAAAAAAAGAAATCAAAACGGCAAGAGCTTTTTTTTGTTTTTTGCAGGGAGTAAAACCTCACTTTCACGAGGATCCTGCTACCGGACACTTTTAAACCGACCACGGATCATCACGGAATGACACGGATTCTTGATGTTGATTGGGGTTGATCGT
>DYKH01000683.1 GCA_020722685.1 Caldithrix sp.
TCCGAGCCGATGCCATTCCGCAACTTGACCGCCTCCATGATCATGAAAGCTGTACCGGTCAGTTCCTCTCCAGTCCCTCCGGTAAATCGCCACGCAAATATAAAGACGCTATGTCCCCAGATGATTTTCAAAACTTGCTCGCCTCCATCACAACTCTGATCCAGAGTTTCGGCCAGCGAATCTTCTCAGGCGATGTCAGCATTAATCCTTGCAGAATCGGCGCTTCAAAAGTCGCATGCGACTATTGCAATTACAGCCCAATCTGCAGAATCAATCGGTCAAAACACCTCTACAGACAAATCGTCGCCTCCCCACAACCAATCCGCTGACCTGAACGCTCCAATCCCTGATTGCTTTGCTATGAAAAGCTCGCGTTCCCGTGCCATCGCGCGCTCACAACCCAACCGCTTGCTAATTGCTCCAGCGAGCTTTATCCAAATCCGCTTTCCCTGCAAACTTGCCTCGCTGCCGCCTGCAAAACGCCAAATCGGTTGTTACCGATTTCAATTCGCACCAGGAGATGTTACCATTTCGCCAACATGAGCAACTTACTTGATACAAGCTGGCAGAGATTCGAGAAGTATTACCGAGAGTACCCGGAAATCGGTCTCGCAATAGACATCAGCCGCGTTGCATTCCCAACAGACTTTTTCGGTCAAATGACCTTCGCCATGAACGATGCCTTTGTTCAGATGGATCGATTGGAATCGGGATCCATCGCCAACCCTGACGAACAGCGCATGGTTGGTCATTATTGGCTCCGAAATCCCGATCTAGCCCCAAACACTCAGATCGCCAATAGTATCCGCAATACAGTCTCTCAAATAGAAAGTTTCGCGCAAAGCATTCACAAAGGCGAAATCAAAGGCGCTGACGGCACTTTCAAAAACGTTCTCCTCATTGGAATCGGAGGCTCGGCCCTCGGCCCCCAATTCGTAAGCCGGGCTTTGGGCCACCCTACCAAAGATAAAATGACTTTACATTTCCTCGATAATACCGATCCCGACGGCATCGACCTCGTTCTCGCACGCCTCGAAGGTCAGCTCGGCCGTACTTTGTGCATCGTTGTCTCGAAGTCAGGCGGTACCCGCGAAGCCGACAACGCGACAATAGAAACTGCCGCTGCCTACAGCCGCGCATCCCTCACATTCGAACAACATGCCGTCGCCATTACCATGCCAGACTCGAAACTAGACCGCCTCGCCAGAGGTGCTAAACCATGGCTTGCAGCGTTCCCAATCTGGGAATGGGTAGGAGGCCGCACCAGCGAAACTTCTGCAGTCGGCCTGCTGCCCGCCGCATTGCAAGGCATCGATATCCGCGCATTGCTCGATGGAGCAAAAGCTTGCGATGCAATCACCAGAATCCATAACCCAATCGAAAACCCCGCAGCTCTACTCGCCCTCATGTGGTACCACATCGGGAAAGGCCGCGGCCAAAAGGATATGGTCA
>DYKH01000684.1 GCA_020722685.1 Caldithrix sp.
AGTGGAGCAGGTAGTCGTCGCGGGCCTCTTGCGGCAGGGTGTTCAGCAGATCGCTCTGTGCGGCGGTGCGGCGCAGTTGCAGGTTGTTCAGGGTGTCCTCGTAGCTTTCGAGTTTGAGGACTTTGAAGCAGTGGGAAATGCCGGTCACAGGTGCGGTAGGTTTGCCGTTGGACCACTCGCTCGAGAAGACAACCTTCTGAAGCCTAGGCTTGAGGACGGTCTCGAAATATTCCCCCTGTTCGATCAGCACGTAGCGGTGATTCAGCTTTGTTTCACGCGCAACTCTCAGAACGGCTTCACCTGTCGTTCCAGAGCCGGCAAAGAAATCCAGAGTAACGCTACCGGGCTCAACGGCACCGCAGGCTCGAATTGCGTCCTCCACCAGTTTCTTCGCTTTGGGGAAATCAAATGTCTTGTCGCCAAAAAGTTCTTTGAGTTCGGCTGCCCCATAATTCGCTGAGGCATACTCACCTTTATCCCACCAAGTGACAGGCGGAGCTTCATCATCCATGCGGGTTTTGAAGTCGATGATGATTTCACCGTTCGTGTTTCGCCGAACTCGATATTCCCCATATTCTTCGGCTACTCGCTTGTGCCCACGCTGCCAGTTCTTTTCAACAAGCATCCCATCAACGTTTTTGATTGGGTACACCAATACCTCATCATCCCTTGGCGTTTCGAGCAGCGTGTATTCCTGCGCGGTTTCGTTCCACTCCATCCTAAGTATGCGGATTTTGTTTTCTGAACTTACCGCAATCGGATAAAAGAGCTTTGGTCGATCTACTCGGCGATCATTACTACCCGCTCTAATGAAGTTCATCCAAGAGTATCTGCCTTGCTCGTCCTCCAGTGGGTATCTGGCTGCCTTGCTGACGCTATAGCCAATGGTATACGGCAATGACTCTTCGCTCTTGCCATAGAAAAATGAGTACTCATGGACAGGCGAGAACTTACCCTTCGTTTTCCGGCTTTGCGGATTGGATTTAACAACTGCTACGCCTACTTGCTTCTCAAAAGATGCGTTCAAGACTTGAATTAGGGGTGACGCCTCTTGATCGTCAATTGCTACGCTTATCAAGGCGTTGTTCTTCATCAATCGCTTTGCGACATCAAGCCTATTCTGAATGAGCGACAGCCAAGAGGAGTCCTTGTATCCGTTCTTATAGATAATCGCAGATGCATCGGTGTTGTAAGGCGGGTCAATGTAAATGCAATTCACACTCTCTCGGTATTTTTCCTGCAACAGAGAAATGCCCTGGAAATTGTCTCCGTTGATGAGCAAACCATCCGAGTTTGCATCAATGTCCTCGATGCTCGCCACCAGCTTTTGCACGAACCCCACCTCGAACAGACTGGTATCCACCATCCGATACGGTGCAGCCTTCAAGTCCTCCAACGTCCCCGGCGCATCACCATCCCAAACGCCCAATTGCTTCCACTGCGCCCACTG
>DYKH01000685.1 GCA_020722685.1 Caldithrix sp.
GCGGCGCGGCTGCACATCCCTTTGATCACTCCCATGCTGTGCGAAACCAGCAAAATGGTCGCCTTTTGTTCCTGGAACTGGCGCATGCGCATCTGACTCTTTTCTTGAAATGCAATATCGCCTACCGAAAGCACCTCATCTATAATCAACACATCGGGAACAGTGTCGGTTGCCACAGCAAAACCCAGGCGCGCCATCATCCCGGAAGAATATGTTCGCAGCGGGGCATCTATGAAATCCCATAGCTCGGCAAAATCCACAATCCGTTCGAACTTTTCTTCCATCTCCCGCCGGGTGAAGCCCAAAATGGTGCCGTTGAGGAAGATATTCTCTCTCCCCGTTAATTCAGGGTGAAAACCGGCTCCCATTGCCAGCAACGGCGCCACCCGTCCAACAACCACAACCCGCCCACTAGTTGGGCGCATCACTTGTGCAACTAGGCGCAGCAAGGTGGTCTTGCCGGCGCCATTCGGGCCAACTAACCCAAAGACTTCACCCCGCCGCACGCTTAATGAGACATTCTTTAGAGCTAAAAATTGGATATTTTCAATCCGCCCTTGAATGCGGCGAATGGCATATTCTTTAAATGTGCGCACCTGCTCTTTCGGTAAGCGGTAGCGCACGGTGACATTATCCAGAAGCACAACAGTATCTTCGGTAGCCGGCATACTTTCGATTGTTGTTAAGGAAGGGATGCGCTCAGGTGCGATAGGCAAATTCATTCGACCTCCCCGTAAAAATTAACCAACCAATAATAAAGGTTCCCAATGCCAAACCTAAGCCAAGTAACCAAGCGCTTGCGGAAGGAATAAGACCATCAAATATTAAATTGCGGAAGATGTCCACCAGGTAAACCATGGGGTTGAATTTTATGTACACCTGCACACTCTCGGGTAAGAAATTTAGCGAGTATAAAATAGGCGTTATGTAAAACCACGCCTGAAGGACAATTTGATACATTTCAACGATATCGGCAAAATAAATACCAATTGTGGAAATGAGCAAACCAATTCCCAACGTAAAGAATGACAGCAAGAGCATTGCAAGGGGAACAAGGAGGATCGTTGGTTTCAGCGGAATACCAATGACTAACATTACGGCAAAGAGAGGGACGAGTGATAAGACTAAATTAACCAAGCCGGTACCGATCGCCGAAATTGCAAACACTGAACGGGGCAGATAAATACGATTAAAAAGGTCTCCACCCCAAACCAGGCTACTGATCATGGCGCTGCTCACTTGGGAAAAGAAATTCCATGCCACCAGTCCACTCAATACAAAGGCTGGGTATCCTTCAATTGTTACCCGGAAAATTTGCGAAAAGACAATTGAAAGGATGATCATCATCCCCAGGGGGTTAAGCATCGTCCAGGCTACTCCTAGAGCGGAGCGTTTATAGCGCGCCACAATATCGCGCCGCACCAGAAAGAACATCAAATCGCGATAGC
>DYKH01000182.1 GCA_020722685.1 Caldithrix sp.
AGGCATAGATGCTGCCCAATTCATGCAACTGAACGGCATTGTCTTTCGAGAAGGCATAAATGCTGCCCAACTCGTGTAGTTGTGCTGAAGATCGTTGCTGGTCGATATTTAGATCCAGCGCTGGAGCCGTTGAACTTTCTAACGGTCCAGAAGCGACGTCGACGGTTTCGGCAGAAGCTGCGGCTTTAGTCTGGGCTTGATAGCGAACAGCTTGTTCCGCGTTGATTGGAGCTTGGGCTATGGCCACAGTAACCCAAGCGAGAAGAACAAGCGCCCACAAAGCGTGCTTCGCCACTAACGCACCTCCTTTCACGAATAGTGAAGAGCCATTGTCATTTATCGCAAATTCACTCTTCCAATGCAAACGACGGAAGAGTGAGAGATGCCAGAGTAAACACAGACAGGGATGGTTGGCAACGGTTACGTTTTGCATGATGGTGAATCGCCACGAACATCGGCGCGCAGGCCGGAAACGCTGAATCCCTTACCTACAATTTTGTACTTTTCTGATACAGATCCGCGATAATGTTCGATGATAAATCACAATTTGGATATTATCAAAGCGTGAAGCGATTACACTATTGAAATGGCAAATGCCATACCAGTCTATATCGTCAACAAAAGGCGAATTCAATTGCAAAAATGATTTTGCCAGAGAAGAGCTTGTCTCTTCTTGTTAAGGTCTGGAATAGTAATGGTGGAAAGCCCAAAGAATGCTGCACAAACTGATTGTTGCTTGACTTGCGGCTGCTGAGTTGCATCGTCAACTGTTCCAAAATGCGAGAAAGCAACTGAGTGAAACCACAACAGTGTGACTTACTGTATTTTGCAGGTCTTGAAGCCTGGTTCGAGCGTTCTTTCCGCACCTAAACCGACACTGATTCGACGGAAGTCAGAGGGTTTCTGCTAAGAGAACTGTTCGAACCAACCCCGAGCGCGGGCGCAACAATGATGCAGTTCAAATCGAGGTTGGAGGATACAATTGATTGTATCAGTCTTTGTCCCCTAATTTTGCTCTTGCGTCCTTCATGAAACGTTCAAGAACTGAACAAATATATCTTATAAAAGACATTTTGTCAAGTGATTTTTTTTCTCTCCGGCGTCTATTTTGCGAGCACGAACCGAGGCTTGCGGTCTTGAGTTATGAAGATGGGTAGGCTGGGGTAAGCCCGGCCAAAATAGCCGGCAGCCGCGAGAATAGAAAAAGCCAATACCATCAGGTATTGGCTTGAAATGTTGGTCGGGGCGCTGAGATTTGAACTCAGGACTTCCTGGTCCCAAACCAGGCGCGCTAGCCGGACTGCGCTACGCCCCGCAGTGGTCCAGTAACTTAAATAGCTCAAGGTCACAGAACCGGAAATTTTGAAGCGAACGAAAAAACCTCGCAACGAAAAAAGCGGTCAAATCAGCTTCTGTTTTAAAAGCTCTCTCATTTTTGCCAATGCCAAGCCGCGATGGCTGATTTTGTTCTTTTGCTGCAGGTTCATCTCGGCAAAAGTTTGGCCGTATTGCGGTACAAAAAAGACTGGATCGTAGCCAAAGCCGTTCTGACCCCGCTTCTCCGTGAGGATCATTCCCTCACAGCAGCCTTCTACGGTCTCTATTTTGCCATTGTGCGCCAGAGCCATAACGCATCGAAATCGTGCACCTCGTAATGGCGGAGGAACATCCTTCATCTGCTGAAGCAGTTTGCTGACATTGTCATCATAGGTGGCGTTCTCCCCCGCGTATCGGCTGCTGTAAACTCCGGGCTTGCCGTTCAAGGCGTCGACTTCTAAGCCGGTATCATCCGCCAAGGCGGGCAGGCCTGAAGCTTTCGACAAAATGGAGGCCTTTTTGATTGCGTTGCCGGTTAGCGAATCCTGATCCTCATCAATCTCAGTCAGCCCGGCGACATCCGTCAGCGAGATGATCTCGACATCCAAGTCTGCCAAAGCGTGTTTTATTTCTGCTACTTTGTCGAGATTCTGAGTTGCCAGTAAAAGCTTGAAGTGACTCATCGAGCAGTGGACAAAAGGATCTCAGCCGAATATCTCTTTGTCAGTGCATTTGCAGAGCCCCACGTTCTTTTCAACGAAGCGCCAGCTATTCTTCGCATCGTTCTTTATCGTGTTCACAAATTTGATCGTATTCTGAACTTCACCGCAAACGGGGCAACGCCTATCCGGGGAATGCTGAGACTTGGCGACCTTGGCGGCGAAACTTCTGTCTTTTGCCATGAGTTTTCTCCACTATTTTTTAAAAAAGCGGCTTCAATTTAGTAAAAATCCGGTAAAAGTCAACGAAAATCCCCGGAGCGCAATAGAGGGAGCTGTGTGGTGGTGTGAGGCTATTCAGCGAGCACTTTGGCCAGCATGGCAAGAGCGGTCACTTGGCGAGCATGGAGCGAAGCACCGACAGCTCTTGCTCGATACTTCGAATGCGCATTAACAGAAACTCGTCGTTCAATCTTGAGGCAGCAGCACCTCGCCCCTTAGCCTCAACCTTGACTTTGCCGAACAACGTCGGCGTGAAAGAGACCCCATCGTCTAAAGCCGGCACCGCATATCTCACTTGTGACTGCTTGGCTTGTTCGCCAATCCCGACCAGAAAAGACTGTGTCTGATATCCTCTTAGCACTTCCACCTTAATGGTTTCTCCAGGCTGTTGGGTCTTTACAAAATTGGCCAATTCGAGCGCCGCGCTGAATTTCTTTTCATTGACACTCATGATAATATCGCCCATTTTCAGACCCGCTCGCTGAGCCGGACTGCCCGGCTTTACTGAGTTGATGTGAATCCATCCCTGTCTGCCCGGCCAATCACCCGCGGACACTCCAATCCATCCCTCCGTGGTGATTCGATTCTTGATAATGCTTTCGACTCTTTGGGCAATGGTATGCGCGGGATAGGCCAAAGCTCCTTCATCGCTGATGAAGGTAGAACCGCTTTGGAACTCGTCGGCTGCGGGGCTGATCAAAGCCGTTAGAATTCCCGCGAAGCCGCCTTTGACATTGAAGATGGCGCCGCCGGCATTCCCGGCCGCAATGTTTGCAGAAAGCTGAATCATTCCATCGCTGCGAATACAGTTGACCATCCCCAGAGCAACAGAGTGAGAAATGCCAAGTGAATTGCCGATGACAAGAAGCAGGCATCCGGAACCCAGGCCATCGGCGTTGCTGACGGCAACTGGATCGAGTTTCTGGTCGTCCACGCGGATGACGGCCACGCCCGTGAGCGTATCGATTCCGACTTGAGTGCCGACATGTTCACTGCCGTCCGCCAATGTGATGGTGATGCTTTTGCTCCCTTGGACGATCAAAGCGCTGGTGATGACATGCGTCGAATCGAATACTATGCCGGAGCCGATATTGGTCATTACGACAACACCGTCGATCTTGTCTGCGTCCGATTCCTTAAGCAGAGAATTCCGATTGGCTCCTTCTACGGAATATTCCATTTTTGCCGATACGGTTACCACCGACGGCTTGATCCTATTCACCAGATCATGGATTTCACGCTGCAGACTCTCCAAGACCGACAGCTCAGCCGGAATCACTTTGACAGGGAATGCTGCCATTGTCGCGGTTATAATGAGTATGAGTAAAGGCTTTGTGGTTTTCATCGATTTGAACGCTACCATGTCGCACCCAATAAATTGTTACTCTTTTTTTGCTTGGTGCAGTGTCACTTAGAATCCAATCGAGGCATTTGCCTGCTTGATATTCAAGCTTGGTCCCCGTGACCTGTAGAGGTTATTCTCTACGGTATCTTTCTGCATAGATGATAGTCGCCGCATGCCTTCGGAGGATAAGGCAATTCCCTCTCGGCGCAAGAGATCCTTTGGATTTATTTGCTTTAATCCCACATAGTGACTCATTCGGGTCTCAGGTTGGGTAGACTGTGTCGAATTGGATTGAGGGGGTTTGTTGGGGAGGATTTCTTCTACCACCAAAGGCTTGACAAATGAAGATGACGCGCCGTTTTGCTGGACAAAGAATCGGTCCAGAAAGATGCCCAAGCCGACAAAAAGGATCGCCGCCGCAGCATAGGCAGGGATTTGCCAAAGTCGGCCAGGATTGGGGAACCAGGCAAAAGGCCGCCTTTGATTGAGCTCCTTCCGTAAGCGGGCGTGTAGCATCAAATCGAAGGACGGCGTCGTTTTGGCGCGCGCGAGCAGAGGCAGGCGTTTCGTCAGTCGCCTAATTTGCAGAGCTTTTTTCTGGCAGGTTGGACACAAGTTCTCGTGCTCCTCCATAAAAGCCTGCTCCGCTTTTAGCAAATCTCCATCTATGTAGCTCGAAATGTTCTTGAGAAATTTGTCACAATTGTTCATTAGCACCTCTCTTGATTTGATCCGTCTCAGGATGGCGCGTGTTTAGCTACCTCCTCTATCCATGATATCTTCCAGCTTGGCTTGCAGCTTCAGCCGAGCTCGGTTGACTCGGGACTTGACGGTACCTAACGGTATTTTCATGATCGCCCCGACTTCCTCATAAGAAAGCTCTTGAATGTCTCGAAGAATGATGATTTGTCTGAATCGCGGCGGCAATTCCTCAATAGCGCGCTGGATAATCTCTTCTTTCAACGAGCCGTCGACGTCCCGCTCGATATTAGCCTGCACATCCTCGATCTCGTATTCTCTTTCATCGTAGCTCAGGTCCGCTATCGAAACCAGTTTTCTGCGTTTCCGTTTCCGTAATTCCGTTTTTGCCAGATTGCCGGCGATGGTATAAATCCAGGTGGAGAATTTGGCAATCCGCCGGTAAGCATGCTTGTTCAAATACAGTCGCAAGAACGTCTCTTGAACGACATCCTGAGCTTCTTCGATATTGCCCAAAAAGCGAAATGCAAAGTTCAAGAGTTGATCCTTGTATCGCTGCACGATCAAGTCATAAGCATACAGATTGCCCTCTTGAAATTGCCTTATCAGTTCTTCATCGTCGATGCTTGGTTCTGTTGATAATTGTTTACCCATCAGGTACCCAGGCTTTCAACCCTGTTGCTGAATAAAAGTTCCAAACCAATTTTTGTCATAAGACGTAGAGCCGGAACATGAGTTCCTCGATGATAAGTTTAGGCTTCTGATAGCTTGTCTTCAAATGCTGATCTGCTTCCAATAGCAGAAAAAAGGCATCGCGCAATTGCGCTTGATTGTACTTTGTCGCTTGCTGCAGGTAATGGTCCAGAAAAAACGGATTCAGATTGAGCCTTTTGGCCATGTCGGCGCTTCCCATACGTTGCGCCTTGAACCCTTTCAGTTTGGCTAAAATCGTAAAATGCCGGCTTAGCATGGCCAATATTCCCACTGGTGTTTCTCCTATTTGCAGCATTCGGCCCAATATCTTCAAGCCGTGCGAAATATTCTTGTTGCCAATGGCATCACAGAGATCGAAAACCGTGAACTGTTTTGACATGCCGATAACCGCCGCCACATCGTCTTCTTCGATTTTTTTGCGCGGACCCAAGTTTAGGCTGATCTTGTCGATTTCTGTACTTAGGCTTCGCAGCGAATTGCCGACGCTTGCATGCAAGAGTCGAATGGCCGGTTCAGAAATGGTCATTTGCCGCTCAGCCAAATGCGCAACGATCCACTTTGGAATGTCGCGATCATAAAGCGGCCTTGCCTCTACGGTGGTGCTGCCTTTTTCGATGGCCGCCAACTTGGATTTGCGCAAATCTACTTTTTCGGCTGTCAAGATAAGGCAGGTTGTGGGCAAAGGATTCTTTATGTACTTGGCCAGCATCTCGATGCTCTGAGCCGAAAGTAAGGTAAAGCTTTTCACCAGCACAACGCGCCGTGCGGCCATCATAGGATAGGAGGAGGCGATGGCCATAATTTTTCCGCCGTCAACTTCGTTGCCATAAAGCACGTCGAGGTTAAAGTCTTCCGTACCCGGCGCTATGGCAGCCTTGAGAATATTTGTACAAAGCTGTTCGGTGAGAAAATCTTCCTCGCCATAAAAAAGGTAGACCGGATCAAAATGACCGCGCCTCCAGTCTTGCAGAACTTTGTCAAAGCCGACCTTCACGGATGATCCTCATTCGACGGATGTGGTTTGTTTTTCATGTTCACAGCTTGCCGTTCCGGCAATGGTCGACAAAGGCCTCCAACATCGGAATCGAGGATGACCAATCGTCCATGGCCTCGGGATGCCACTGCACAGCAAGCACAAAAGGACCCTCATCTTTTTGCACAGCCTCTATGACGCCATCTTGCGCCGTCGCGACGATCCTCAGACCGGGCGCCAAAGTCTTGATGGCCTGATGATGCGAGGTATTGACGCGCAGCTTCTCTTTCCCCAAGACGGAGAAGAGCAGCGAGTTCCCATCGATGTCAACCTCGTGATAATTCCACGTTGGCTTGTTCGGTGAGGTGTGCAGTATGGAATTGGGAATCTGTTGCGGGATGTCCTGAAAAAGCGAGCCACCCAAAGCCACGTTGAGCATTTGGCATCCGCGGCAGATGCCGAATATAGGCTTCTCTTGCTTCTGAGCTTCCTGAATTAACTCACTCTCGTAACGCGTGCGCGGCGAGTCCACCTGCCATTTTTCCGCAAGAGGCGCCTCGCCGTAGGAGTAGGAATCGACGTCGTTTCCGCCGGTGAGCAATAGACCGTCCAGCGCGGCAATTACGGATGCGGCGGCTCGGGTGTCCAGCAGAGTGGGGAGGAGCACGTGAACGCAGTCAACAGATTCCAGATAACGGATGTAAGCGCTGTTCTGATAGTACAAATCGACGCCTTGGGCAAAGGAGCGTTCGTCCGTGCTTGGGCTAAAATCCATTGTCAAACCGATCAGCGGTTTCTTCATATCTTCTGGCTCAAGTGATTTAGTTCCTATTGATGGGGCGCCAAACGGGCATCCGGGAGGAGCTGAACGCACCAGAGGGAGGTCTTTCGATGAATGAACGGGGCGGTCTGCAATCCTTTCATTTCCGCAAAAGCAACCTCCCAGGATGCGAACATCAATTCTGTCCAATATAGAGGATTCGGCAAAAATATTCAAGCGAAACTTCCAAAAAGAGAGTCTATTAACTGATCGATTTTTCCCGTTATTTATTGCAACTTGTTCTTCACAGGGTTGTTATTAGGAGGGCAAATAAAAAGGCCCTTTCGTCAAGGGCCTTTAAAGCTGAAATGTTGTGGCAGCGAAGTTTTATTTTAGCTTGTAGCTGACTCCAACATAAATGCCCAAATAGTCAGCACCATCAATGGTGTATTTTAGCTCGGCAAAACTATCCAATTTTGGACTGATCGACACAGCGGCGCCACCCAATAGATGAATAGCGGCGTTAAGCTTGTTAGCTGATGTTTCTGTGGAATCGGCTGCGTTTGCAGCGGGAGTATTTGTGCCTGTATATTGGCTGCTTCTCCGCTCTAAACTAAAGCTAAAGCCGCCGCCAACGTACGGTTTGATCTTGCCTTGCATAGGAATTTGGTATTTTCCAATCCCTGCAAGACTTAAGACTAACCATCGCCAGTCATAGTCCGAAACTCTATATTGGCTCGTCCAAAAATCGCAATAGCCGTGCAATGTTATTGCTGGCGAGATGTTGCCCAAGCTCGCATTCAAGCATAGCGCTAATGCGTTATCTATATCGCCTTCCGGCAAGACAAGGCCAATGCGCCCGCCCACCGATTGAAGTCCAAGGCTGCTTTGAGAGAATGCCCTATTGGCAAAAATTACTATGAGCAGCAAACTCCATTTGATCAATTCTTTTCTCATGCTATCCTCCAAATGCAGAAACAAAAAAAGCCATAGGATGTTATGCAAACAAAAAGGCCCTAAATATTAGGGCCCTTAAGGTACTCACCGCATAACCAATGCGCATACCTTATGACCTTTACAATTTCAGAAAGGTTGAAGTGCATTTGCGCCCGGTTTATGCGTTGGCTATCGGTATTTATCAGAAAAATAAACACTACCTGTAAATGAAATTATTAGAAGATTGGTTCAGCGACAACTGTTGGGTAGAAAATGCCTGTTTTACTCCCAGTTTTCTTTACATAGTAATTTGACACAGTATTGTTAGTAAATACAAAAACATGTTGTTTTAAGGTTGCAGTACCAAAAAAAAGCAGCCAATTGCCTGTAATTTCTTCATAAGTCCAAGCAATACGATTATCATTTAGACTTAGTAGCTTAATTGTAAACATCTAGCCAAATCTGGCAAATGTTAAAAACTCAACGCAGAGGCCGCTGAGACCGCAGAGGAAAGTTTCATAGCATGACTAAACCTCTGCGTAACTCTGCGCCCTCGGCGTTCTCTGCGTTAAGATAGGCGAAAGCCAATTTAAGTTTGGCCTATTATCCATTTTTGGTTCCGGCTTGTCCGGGTTAGATAATTCAAATAAATACCGCTAAGCCAAAAATGTACATTGGAGTTTTTAGCTTTTAACTGGAAGCATGCTGTATTAATAGGTTCTCATGCCACAGCTCCTTAAAAAGAAAATAAAGTGCTTCCCATAATTAGAAAGTCAGGTGCGCCATCATCAAGACCGATTCCCAGAGCTCCTCGCACTCTAATCCCTTCTTGCATATAGTAATCCGCACCGCCGCTAAGGAGCATGTAGTCTACCTCAGTTTTCATGGTGAATTCACCGACTACATTGAGTTGGTCATTCGTTCGGTAGATGACTCCGCCGCCTAAAACGAAAGAAGTTTTGTATTTTGTTTCCTCTTTGAAACCTCCTCCGGTAAAAGTGGTTCCGTTGAAGGTTGGAGCCTCGTAGGTGATTTCTTTGGTTTCATCAAAATCAAGGCCGACGGTACCGGTGATAACCATACCATTCTCCATGGGATGACGTAAGGCACCAAAAGCCCCAAAGTTCAATTTGCCTTGAGCTATATTTTCGTCACCAATAGGCAAGGTCATCATTGCACCGGCGGATACCACAAGGTTTGGTTTTGCATCAGATTATACCTTCCGGCAACGGCTAAATCGGATATTCCCGATGAGCCATCTCCTCCCCCCACGCTGTAACTCATGAATCCAATACCGGCATTCACTTCAATGAGGGACGAAATCGGATAGCCGCCTTGAACACCGATACTGAAGGAACTAGCCCCGTCATAATCGGCGTAGTCTATACCACCCTCCCCATACATGGTTTTTGCAATGGTGGCGTCTCTAAGGAAGTTCTGAAACAGATGCACCTCATCCAAGGTCTGACCCTGTGATGGAGCTTGGGAGATCGTCTTCTTCGCCTTCTTACTTTGCGCTCCTGCTATGCTCACTGCGAAAATAGCAGAAAAGATTATTAGAGAGAAAAGTGCTTTTTTCATTAAAGCCTCCACTTAAGGTAATAGGTTAAGATTAGGGATTAAAGGCAACTCATGACCTGTTCAAACAAAAACTCTCTAAAGCAACGGGACTCTAAAACGGATGCTGATGAAGGCATTTTTCTGCTATTTCAGTACTCGGAATTGTTTGTCAGCGCGATGTAGGCTTGCCGGTCCAGCCTTTTTACTTGCTTTCTTCCTTCTTGGCCAGCTCTTTTTGCAGCTTCTTAACTTCAGCCGAAAGCTGTTCCAACTTGGTGCTGATTTCTTCGATTTGGCTGAACG
>DYKH01000686.1 GCA_020722685.1 Caldithrix sp.
ATTTCAAGTATGAAAAGGTTTTCGTATGGAAATTTCATTTGCATAGTTCCTTTATTTTTGAGATCATCAAATCGAGTCTGAGTTTGTCCATTCCAGGATATACACCTATCCATAGGCTATTGTTCATTATAAAATCCGCATTGAAGAGGGGGGTGGCGATGCGGTAGTCTGTTCCTTCGGCGAGGTCTTTGAAGCATGGATGTTGGGTGATGTTTCCTGCAAATAAGTTGCGGGTCTGGATATTGGATTTCTCGAGATGGGCAGAGAGCTGATTGCGAGATACTGGCGAATCCGATGATAGCGTCATGAGGAAACCGAACCATGAGGGATCAGCTGTTGGAAGAGGAATTTGAGTTCTTATTGAATTAATGCTTCTGAGAGCTTCTTGTAGGTAGTTGAAGTTGCGCTTTCTCGCCGCAATAAATTCCGGTAGTTTTTCGATTTGGGCGCAACCGACAGCCGCCTGCATCTCAGTTGCCTTCAAATTGTAGCCAAAATGGCTATATACATATTTGTGATCATATCCAAATGGGAGCGAACCGTGCTGGCCGTTGAATCTCTGTTTGCATTTGTTGTCCTCCCCGCTGGCGCAGGAGCAGTCGCGCCCCCAGTCTCGCATCGAGTGCATGATTTTATTAAGAAGATCGCCGTTAGTGTAAACAGCTCCTCCTTCTCCAGTTGTTATGTGATGAGGAGGATAGAAGCTCGATGTGCCTATGTGCCCGAAAGTTCCGGTGTAGCGTCCATTCAAAGTAGAGCCGAGAGCGTCGCAGTTGTCTTCTATAAGCCAGATATTGCGGGAATCGCAGAAATTTCTTAGTTTCAGGGCATCGAAGGGATTGCCAAGGGTGTGCGCCAGCACCACCGCGCGTGTCTTTGGTGTGCAGGCGGCTTCTATCTGTGCTATCGAGGGATTGGCAGAATCCAACTCCACATCAACAAATACCGGAATAGCTCCGAATTGTATTATAGGTCCGACCGTTGTCGGGAAGGCGCAAGCCGCAGTGATGACCTCATCCCCGCGATGTATTTTGCGATCTCCTAGGAGCGGAGATGTAAGAGCCATGAATGCGAGAAGGTTGGCCGAGGAGCCTGAATTCACCATGAGGCAATGCTTTACACCAAGGAAAACGGACAGCTTCCGCTCGAACTCTTCAACATATCTTCCGGATGTCAGCCAGAAATCGAGAGATGCATCGGTCAAATTCACAAGCTCCTTCTCGTCGAAGACTCGTCCCCCGTAGTTGATTCCGGTTTTGCCTGCCTCGAATTTCTTCTCGGTGAATGTTGCGAAATAATATTCCCTCACCATTCCGAGAATTTCTTTTCTTAGTTTTTCTGATTTATTCATGAATGTTTTGTTGCTTAAGTCATATTTGAGTATTTCTGTATCTGCAAAAGAGAATATTCCCTGATGTTCTTCGAGGATTTGAAGTATTTCTCA
>DYKH01000687.1 GCA_020722685.1 Caldithrix sp.
CTGTGGACGATCAAAGTCCTGAAAGTACTGCACGGCTGGTGCAAAGTCTATTGACAACCACCTTTTTGTCATTTCGAGGAGCGGTTTTCGCGCCGAGAAATCTCGTTTTGACGAGTAAACGAGATTCCTCGCTTCACTCGGAATGACAGTGATGCGACTTTGCACAAGCCGTGGAAAGTACTGTTGAACATCTTGACGTATCAACCGGAATCTTGAACTCTCAGCGCGTACTTTGATGCTCTGTTCGCCTGCTACTTGGGTGAGGCGTTTTGCGACGACTTCCCCCGGACAATACGACGGGTCGCTTCAGAAAGCGTTTAAGATGTCATCCAGAACTTCCTGGTCAACCTCAGGGAGAAAGGGGCTGCCCTGATACAGAAAACGCTCAATGTCGCTACTCATTGTTTCGCTCCTTTGGAGTCAAAAAGTCTCCTTGCCCCAGACAGGTTCTTAATTCATCATGGTTTATAGGCGAACCCTGTCGCAGTGCAATGTACTCTGGCGCCATCTCATAAGCATCCTTCCATAGATGTTCCAAATCCTTTTTCGTATCAAGCCACGCCTCCAAAATCCTCGCCCGTTCTGCTAGCGCAGATCGTTGCAGTGAGGCACGTTCTCCACGCAGTCGGTTCAATACCCGTTGCTCTGCAATCAACCACCCAGACTCCAATTCTTTTGGCGTGTTTAGTTTTGTCTCACCGAGCAGATTCAGGAACGCGCGCGAACGTGCTTGCTCGACTGTCGTCCACGCATCCGTCGTGTTGTCATTCTGCCACAAGAGCCTCGCCAAACGCGCAAAAGGATCACCCTTGTCTGCAAAGTATTGCCACTGCTGTTCCTCTTCAATCAGGTGCGCACGAAATTCCTCCAGGACTTGGATGGTCTGGCGATAATGCACGATTGCCGTTGCCGATTTACCGCACACCTCGTACAGCGCGGCAAGATTCAGATGACCGCGATACAGATCGTCTATCAGCCAGTGTCTTTCCGCGAATTCGAGTGCCTCGACCAAGAACCCCTCGGCGCGTGAATAATCTCGGAAACTCCAAGCGATCCCTAGGTTCAAGAACGCCGCAGCAATTCCAACGGGATGATTGCCCAAACGAGCTTCCTCAAGTGATTGCTCAAATAAACGAATCGCCTTTTCGATATTCCCTTCTTCTAGAGCCAAGCTACCGAGATTCAAAAGCGACGTGGACTGCTGATGTAGGTCGCCCAGTTCCAGACTGGTTTCGCGCGCTTGCTCGAAATAGGATTTCGCCGCCGTCCGATTGCCTAACGCCCAGTGGAGATTTCCCAGACTCTCCAACAGTGCACCCGTCTTGCGTCGTAGCCCGTTGGCTTGCGCCAATTCCAAACCGACGCGCAAACACTCCCGCGCACGCACATAATCATTCAATTCGCGATAAACGATACTCAAATGCAACAGATCGTCAACCTCATC
>DYKH01000183.1 GCA_020722685.1 Caldithrix sp.
TTGTTGCAAGCTCCCAATTCAAAATCCTTGAAATCAAAACCGGGGGCAACAACGCAGCCCACCAACGAGTAGGTGTTCAGGCCGTTCACGGTGGCCCCAAACCAGCACCCGGCTGGAATGATGGCCTGATAGGATTCACCTTTGTCCGGATCGTTGCCCAGCTTAAGCTGACTGTAACCGCCCTGAGGATCGATGATGTGAATGGTGAGCGAGCTGCCGGCGTAAAAATGCCATTGCTCATCGGAACGCAGGCGATGCAAACGCGAGACTTGGCCGGATTCCAACAAAAAATAGATCAATGTGCAGAATGCTCGCGGCCCGCCATATCGTTCTGGCAAGCCGTCTTTTGCGATGATTTCGTTGCTCCGGTACGTCTCTCGAAACCAGCCGCCTTCAGGATGGGGGCTTAGGCCGAGTTTGTCAATCCAATATCGGGCTGTCTTAATAGGCATGCTGTCACTATTCCGTCCACAATCAACCTTCGACCCTCGCCACCACATAGTAACGAAAACAGTCAACCGTGTGATCGTTCACCATTCCCACCGCCTGCATGAAAGCATAACAGATTGTCGAGCCGACGAATTTGAAGCTGCGTTGGGACAAATCTTTGCTCAGCGCATCGGATTCTGCGGTTTTGGCCGGAATCTCTCTCAAGGACCGCCAAGAATTCACCTTCGGTTTGCCGCCCACAAAACGCCAGACATAGGCATCAAAACTGCCGAATTCATTTTGGATGGCGAGGAAGGCTTTGGCGTTTTGAATGGCCGCGTTGACCTTGAGTCGATTGCGAATAATGCCCGGATTGGCGAGCAATTGTTCGATCTTGCGTTGATCGTATTTGGCGATAACCTGAGCATCGAATCCATCAAAGGCGGCGCGATAGCTGTCTCGTTTCCTGAGAATCGTCTCCCAGCTCAAGCCTGCCTGCGCGCCTTCGAGGATGAGAAACTCGAACAGCGCGCGGTCATCATGCAAAGGCACTCCCCATTCCCGGTCGTGGTAGGCGATGGAAAGATCGGTTGTTGCCCATTGGCAGCGCTGTTTTCGGATGATGATCATTGAGCCTCAACGAGACACGTATTGATTTCCTTTTGCGCCCAAACCTTGAAACACCCTACCTCCTCCCAAGTCGGCGATAAACTTGTTTGCGATCATCGATCATGAACACCGTGACCTCTTTAGTTTTATCATCCACACCGTAATGATTCGAAAATCACCTACTCTCAGCTTGTGCTCTTCGCGACCGCGCAACTTTTGCGATCCATACGGTTTTGGGTTTTCTTTCAGGGCCGTCAAGCGGCCAACGATCCTGTCGTGATCCTTGTTCGGGAGCCTCTCGAGTTCCTTTTGCGCCGACTTTACTAAATGTACAGAGTAGGGCATTAGACCCCCTGTTTTTTTCTCCGCTTCAAGTAATCATCCAATGATATTTTGGGTTCGTTTTTTCGCTCTTCTACTGCAATTGCGTAGCGCAAGTCCTCACGTTCTTCCTGATCTCTCAGGAGATTTTGTAAGATGGCCGCTTGCTCCTCTTTCTTGAGCGAGCGGAAGGCGGTCAAAAACACCTCTACTGTAGCTTGGCTGCTTGTCATAGATTGAATTCTCCGATTGCTTTGGTATTAACGAATTTGTCATGACTGCGATCACTTGGCTTTTATGGCAGCAAAATGCTAAAGGAATTTATCCAAAATGATTTTGGCAGTCAATGAATATTTCCCGCGGTTACGTTGCTAATCTGTTTCTCAATTGCGAGAGCTTTTCCAGCTCCTTCCGGGTCACCCTTTTCCATTTCCCCGATGCGAGGTTACCCAACTCCAATGGCCCGATATGGGTTCGGATTAGTCGAATCACCTTGTACCCCAAGGCGCCGAGCATCAGGCGAATCTGTCGGTTTTTGCCTTCACAGATCTTGATTTCGATCCAGTATTCGCTGCTGGGAGAATCCAAGGTCTTCACTTGGGCGGGATTGGTGACGTATTTCCCCAAGTCCATTCCGCCTTCCAAGGTATTTCGGTGAGGTTCGGAGAGCGGTTGGTCGATTTGCACTCGATAAGTTTTCGGAATCTCACTGCTCGGATGGATGATCCATTCACCAAGCGGTCCGTCGTTGGTGAGCAGCAAAAGGCCTTCGCTGTCCATGTCCAGCCGACCGACGGGGAAAATCCAGGTGCCCAGGTCTGGAAGCAGATCGTAAACGGTTGGACGTCCTTTTTGATCCTGATGCGTCGTCAAATAGCCTACGGGCTTGTGCAACAAAATGTACAGCAACCCTTGGCGCTTTGTCACCGGTCGGTCGTCGAGGGCAATAATATCTGTTTCGATATCTACCCAGTAAAAGGGATATTGAACGACCTCGCCGTTTACCTTTACTCTGGCCGATCTGATCCATTCTACGGCCTGTTTCCGCGAGGCGAAGCCCAATTTGGAAAATGCGCGCAGCAGCATCACCCTGCTTCCGGGCGAGGCAGGGCTTTTCTGTTCATTGTCCGGCATGATCAAGTTACTCTGTCTTTACTGCTTTCGCTGGAGGTTGCTATCGTTTGTTGTTCGACTTTTTCTAGCAGGCTTTCACTCTATCTTGTGCATTAAGGATCGGCGTCTGGAGACGCCTCCTACGGCTATAAGCTTTCACTCTATCTTGTGCATTAAGGATCGGCGTCTGGAGACGCCTCCTACGGCTATAAGCTTTCACTCTATCTTGTGCATTAAGGATTGGCGTCTGGAGACGCCTCCTACGGCTATAAATTCTAGTTTTGCCAATCTACAGCACACTATAAAAGTCATTGCGCTATTAAGCTGCGGACAATCTAACAAAGCTTTCCTACTTTAGCAAGAGTACTTTTTGCACAGACGTATTAGATTTTGCTGTGAGCTGAACGAAATAGCAGCCGCTGGGAACCTCCACGCCTTGACTATTGCGACCATCCCAATGATAAGTATGCGATCCGGTTTGCAGGCGTTGATTCGCCAAGGTTATAACGATTTCACCTCGCAGATTGATCACACGCAGGATTGCATCCGTCGCTTCAGGCAGCTCGAACTTGACGACAGTCGAACTGTTAAAAGGATTCGGATATGCGGAAGAAAGCGAAAATTCTCTTGCCGCGTTCATCGTGACCGACACGAGTTGTGAGTAGGTCGCCGCGCCATTCGAATCCACTTGGCGCAGACGATAAGTTGCTTCCTTGCCGGAAACGGATCGATCGACAAAGAAATAATCGTGCGCCTGGGCGCTGGTGCCTGCACCCGGGACAAAACCTATACTGGCAAAGCTCCCTGGTGAGGTTTTTCGCTCAACATAAAATCCAAGGTTGTTCGTCTCTGTTTCCGTGCGCCAACTGAGTCGGACCTTACCGTTCGCCAAAAGGCCGGCTTGGAATGACGCCAGCTCCACCGGCACCGGGTGACTTGCGGACAGCATGGAGGTGTTGCCTGCGCTATCGGTCACCGTCGCGGTGACGAAATGTTTAGGAACTTCCCCTTGCCAGGAAAAATTGCCGGCGCTGTCAGAAATCACCCAGCCAAGATAAACCTGCGCCTCGTCCTCATCGTCCGCAAAAAGCTCCACGATGCTGAGCGGATAGGTGGAGCCGCTTGCCCCCGCCTCGTTGACGCTCAGCAGGGCAGGGGGCAAGAGCTCGCGGTTGCCGCCATTCATAGTGATGATGCCAATATCTCCATTATTGAAAATCGAATTTTGGGTTATGGTATTGTATAAGGTGCTGTCATGGCGAATCCAGACGCCGTATTTTTTATTTCCCGTAATGATATTGTCCGGGCCGATGAGATTATGGTTAGCCCCATAAGCCAAAAGCACGCCCGAATTGAACTCGCTGGCCAACGTCCCATCGGGATTGCTGCCGAGGTAGTTGCCGTGCACCCAGTTATAGCTGGTGCCTTCATCGTCCATGCGCACGGCAGCCCAAGGGTCGTTGAAGGTATCGACGCCGCTGGCAATGATGATATTACCAGGGCCGACTTCGTTATGATTGGGAAATCCTTCTATTCTATTACCGAAGAAGTAGATGCCGTTATGAGAATTAGGAATGAGCCTCGTGGCCGTCGCATTGGTACCGATATAGTTGCCGACAATGCGATTGTGATGGCTCGCTTGCCGCATTTGCACACCGCTGGACAGATTGCCGGAAATCACGTTTCCCGCGCCGGGGACTTGCCCGCCGATAAGATTGTAAGCCGGGCCGGGTTTGCCCAGGCCTTGGTCGCCAGGGTCACGTGCAATCCAAACTCCGGCTTCGCCATTGCCGAGCTGCGTTTCCCCGTCCGCGCCGATGCCGATGTAATTCCCCTGCACAATGTTGCTGTCGCTGCCGGTCGATTCCAGTCGCAAGCCGGCACGATAGTTGGCCGAGATGATGTTTCCTTCTCCGGGCAAAGACCCCCCGATCACATTTGCATATGAACCGTTGGTCAGCAAAACACCTTCAAACGCGTCGCGTCGCAAGCCGGTCTCTTCGAAATCCTTCCAACCATTGCCCAACGGTTCGATCCCGGACTTTTTTACGCCGATGTAATTCCCCTTGATGACATTGTGATGCGCGGCGTCCAGGTACAGTGCTCTCCCATAAAAGCCGGAAATGATGTTGCGGTCGTTTTCGCTGCTGCCGCCTACGAAGTTATGATGCGCCCCCTGGTCGATGCGGATGCCCTCGCTTTTCTTCATGTGATAGCCCTGCATGCCGGAAGCATCCACACCCAAATAGCAGCCGGTGACCCAATTGTCGTGCGCGTTTTCCCCGCGAAACAAAATGGTAAATCCCTGAAAAGCGCCAATGCTAAGAGCATAGAATTTATTATTGGGCGAATTGACGATGAAACCTTCCTGGTCGATGCCGAGATACTTGCCAAAGATGGCAATTTCCAGACCGTTGGGATTGTCGATGCCAATGTTCCTTGCTTGAGTTGAGCCATCTATGAAAGTGCCGCCATCAACCATGACGGGCAGGGGGGTAAGAATCTCGATGGTCCACACTTTTTTGCTGGAATTGTATTTGGCGTCGGAGGTAGGAATGGCAAAACCCACTGTGTCCGGGCCGGGATTGACCTCCGCTTGAGTCATGGCCCATGCCAGAGAGCTGTCGCCTGTATCCGCTGTGTTGGTTACGAGAAAGGTGGCGCCGCTTGCCGGTGCACCGATCGACAAGATCATGCTCATTACAATGGGCAGTCCCAAAAGGACGACTCGTTTTATTCGCACATCGCAATACATTCTCTTCACTCCTCTTTCCACTTTGTTGTTGGCAATGAATTCAGCAAAATCGGCTATCAAGAACACATCTAAAAATCCGATCCTGTGGCCGCTTCAACCCACCGTTTGGTTCATTTGTCTTTGAGATTTGGTAATGCCGTTCGTCTCTGATCGAGCATTTTTCTCTATCTGCACGGACAGGCGCATGATCAGTATTCCATGCCAGAGTACTATACGGAAAATTCTCGATCAATGCAGATTCAATTTTAGCTGCAAAACACAGCTTGACATTGAGAGATAATCTTTCTACTTTTTCCCGGCAAACAAGAAAGCCTGTAGAATGATCGGCCGAAACAACGGAAAGCCTCGTCCTTTGCTGGTCGTCAGTGATGGGCAAGGCGATGTGTTTGAAATACCCGAGTTGGAAATGGTGGGGATGAGTCTGAGGACTGCTCATCGTCCAACGGAGGAAGAGCTGATTCCCATGCCTTATGGCAGCGCGTTGTTTGAATTGCCGGGAAGAATTCCGCTTGGCTATGATGCAAAACGACAGCAAGTCGTCCCGGTAGAAAAATATCGCGGCAAGCCGGTATACGCGGTGGCTTCCTTTATGGCGCCGGCGTATTCACAAATTTACCGAGCGGCTTACGCTTCCGAACCAGGAGCCGAAAAATTGCCCTTGTTCGCCTACACCGCTCTTGGCTGGCGCGACGATGATTTTTGGGTTGCCGGCGTTCGGGTGGACAAAGACATCCGTCAGGACGCTGCGCATTTTAATGAAAGATTGGTCGAGCAGCAAGCGGAGCGGCTGTTGACCGCCCACAAAGGGAATCGGCTCGTTCGCCATTTGATGGAAAATTGCGCCCTGACTTATCACTGCCCGGCGGCACAGAATTTTGCTCTCGGCCGCTGGGAGTGTCCGATTCCCACCAGTCCATCCTGCAACGCCCAATGCGTCGGCTGCATCTCGAAACAGCCGCGCGGATCGACCGTACCGGTAACGCAGGAACGGCTCACTTTTGTGCCCACGGTCGAGGAGATCGTTGCTTTTGCGGTGCCGCATTTGGAGACCGCCCCACGCGCCATCGTCAGTTTCGGCCAAGGCTGTGAAGGCGAGCCGTTGGTGCAAGGTAATTTGTTGGAAGCGAGCATTCGCGAGATACGGAAGCAAACCGACCGCGGCACCATCAATTTGAATACCAACGCCAGCTATCCCGCCGTGGTAGAGCGTCTATGCCAGGCCGGATTGGACAGCATCCGCGTGAGCATGAACAGCGCACAGGAGCATCTGTACCGGAAATATTACTCTCCAACGAACTATGCTTTTGCCGACGTCTTGGAAACCATGCGCGTCATGCGGCACTACCAGCGTTGGATTTCCCTCAATTATTTTATCTTTCCTGGCCTGACCGACGATCGGGAAGAGATGGAGAGTCTATTGCGCCTTCTCCATGAGTATCGAGTGGATTATATCCAAATGCGCAATCTGAACATCGATCCCGAATGGTATATGAGCGAGCTGGGGCTGAACGGAAAAGCACATCATACCATCGGCATCCTGCGCTGGATGGACGAGATTCGGGCCAAGGCTCCCTGGATTCGGTTTGGCTATTTCAATCCGCCAAAAGAAGATTGGTCCGTTTAACCAGATGATGGTCACTATTAGAGGCTTTAATAAGGCAAGACGATTTTGGGCAAAACGATTAAAGAGCATGGCAACCGGCTAAATCGAATTCTTCAGATGAGGTCGTCCGAAGCCGCGACGCCGGTTTGATTAGCCTTTCTCACATTTTCGACCTTAATAGTTTTGCCCTCAATAGTTTTGCCTTTTAGCCGTTTGCTTCAATCCGAAGAAACGCTTTGAGCGTTGCAAAGCATGCCTACTGAAAGGGAACCCGTATGCATTTCATATTGGTGCTAATTTGCGCTGTTATTCCTCTTCTCCTAAGCGAAAACCAAACGAACAAAATAACGGAAAAGAACCAACGCCCCATTAAGATTATCGCGCACAGAGGCATTCACAAAAGCCTGCCGGAAAACACGCTTGCAGCATTCCGAGCGGCCGTGGAGCGCAAGTTGGACTATGTGGAGATAGACGTCCGCACTACGGCAGACGGCTATATGGTATTGCGGCATGACAATGCCTTCAACCGGAAATCCGGGAGCCGGCAAACGGTATCCGACTTGACCCTGCAGCAAATCCATGAGCTGGATGAGAAAATTCCCTTATTCGCCGACGCGCTGGCTTTTATGAGTGGCAAGATTGGCGTCTATGTGGACGTGAAGAGCGCTGCTCCTAAAGCCGTGATTGCGGAATTGGAAAAGCACAAGATGCTCGAGGACGCCGTCATTTATGCCGGTGAATCGGCGCTTGCGGAAATGAAAAAGATCAATCCGGCGGTCAAGGTCATGCCGGAGGTGGATAGCGAAGAGGACTTGGCGCGGGTGATGGCCTCATTAAAACCGCAAATTGTGGCCATGTCCTGGGAGGGTTTTTCCGAAGCGCTGGTGGCCAAAATACACCAAGCGGGAGCCAAAGTGTTTCTGGATATTTTGGGCGATGGCGACAATCCCGAAGGCGTACGCCGAACCATTGCGGCGGGAGTCGATGGCATCCAGACGGACGATCCGGATATGGTACTAACGACTATTAGCGAGTTGGAAAGGTGATCGTGTTTCTGCCCAATCCTGACCCAATTTCTTTACCATCAAATGCACAAGCGTTGTTTGGTCGCCAAGTGACTAATCTGCAGAAGGATGCTCTGTCATGAAAAAATCGCTTTTGCTAGTGGCTTTTTGTTTAGCCTTGCTTTTTCAATCCGCTAACGGACAAATGGAGGTCGTCAAATCATGGGAATTTGACACAGCCGCCAATGCCGAAGGATGGAGTCCCGCCCATAGTCTCTCCGGCTTTAAGGTTGCCAACGGCACTCTCACCACCACTGTTACCGGCTCCGATCCATATATGTTCGGACCTGGAAACCTGCGAATCGATGCCTCGCGCTACTGGCACATCCTCATTCGCATGCGCAATACCCATGACAAAAACGCGGAATTCTTCTGGACTACCACAACCCAGCCGGACTTTAAGGCAGGTTTTGAATTTGGTTTCACAGTCGTTCCCGATAGCCAATTTCACATCTATGAGGTGCCGGTCGGCAACTCCGACAAATGGAAAGGAACCATCACCCGGCTGCGTTTGGATCCCGGCGAAGGCTCTGCCCCCGCCGTCGCCGAGAAGGGCCAGGTGGAAATCGATTACATTCGCGTCGTGCATTTAGGCCCGCGAGTAGAGTTGGTTTCCTTTGCAATGGATCGGCAAGTCGTGGCTGCGGGGGACACGGTGGGCTTAACTTTGGGTGTGAAAAACACCGGTGATGAGGCACTGGCCAATTCGTCTGTACAGCTTGAATTGGAGCAAGGCGTTCACTTGATCGAAGGCGCAGAGATTCGAGATGTGCCGGAAATAGGTGGAGGCCAAAGCCTCTCCCTCAATTGGAAGCTGCTTGTGCCGGACACCGGCAGCTATTCCGCAGCGGTGCGTTTGCAGAAAGCTGGTCAAGAACTCTTGTTCGCTGAGACGCGGATGCAGGTCATCCCTGCGCTGCCTATCTTCCCGCCAGATGTTCCCGCCGCTGCGCAGGCCCGTTCACCTTTTGCTGAGCATTGGCTTTTGGAAAACAGCCGCATCCGCTTAGCTTTTGTAAAGGACCGGAAAGGCTATACTCCCATTGTGATCTTTGCTGCTTCGCCGCAGCAATGGCGACAGGTGGGAGTCATTCATCCGCCGGGAGAGATTGCATATCAAGATGTTTCCGACCAAGTGCAACGGTTGCAGGTTGTCCCCGATTCGGTGGTGGCTGAGAATTCGCCGGACAGCGCATCGGTCACTTTATTGTCCAACTATCTCGATGTCGATGGCACCCATTGGCAGTTGCGATATCGCTACCGGCTTGGGAACAAAAATCCTTCAGTTGTGGAAATCGGCTACGCCGCCGCCGTTGATAAAGAAGTGCAACTGATGCATTTCTCCGGGCCGGTCATCAGGGCCGGTGAGGGTAGCTTTGGGGCAATCAAACAAGAAGCGCTCTTCCCGGGATTGGAATGGCTCATAGATGCTGAGGAAAGCTCCTCGTCGCTGGATGTGCATCCGCCGAATGATTTGCGCTATTTGCCGCATCCTTACAAAGTGACCGTCCCCGTCATGAGTGTCAGCTTCAGTCCCTGGGTCATCGGATTAAGCTGGGAGCCGCTGCAAAAATGGCACGCGGCCTCCGCCTATCCGTCCCCGGTCTTTGCTTCCC
>DYKH01000688.1 GCA_020722685.1 Caldithrix sp.
GTGACTGCCCTCATTTTGGGCCTGGTGAATGCGCTGATCCGCCCGCTGATAACGTTTCTGACCTGTCCCCTCATCCTCCTGTCTCTGGGGCTCTTTACCCTGGTGGTAAACGCCGGTATGCTGTGGCTGGCCTCGTGGCTGGCCGGGCTGCTGGGCTTTGGTTTCAAAGTGGACGGCTTCTGGCCGGCCTTCCTGGGTCGTCTGATTGTCTCGGTTGTGAGCGCTGTGTTGTCCCTGATGTTGGGTGATCGCTGGGAACATGACCGCCGCCGGCACACCCAGGCCCGCCGCCGATAGTACGCTGCCTCGAAAAACCATCGCCCTTCATTGCCCTACAAGTTCAATTATATTCGAGCGCTTTTGTATATACTCTAAACGGCTGAGATTTGGACTTTTTTGAACGACTGGAATTTCCATACCAGCAGCGTTTCCAATTCCGAGCGGTGCTCTATGGATGCATTTTGGATCAACTGCTCAATGGCTTTCCTGAAATCGGCGAAGTTTTCGTAGTACTTGGAGTAGAGACAGTTCTTCCGTACAAAACGCCAGTAGCGTTCAATCAGGTTCAGGTTCGGCGAGTAAGATGGCAAGAAAACCAATGTGATGCCCAACGCAGCCGCATAATCTTGTACCAACTGGCAACGCTGATAGCGCGCATTATCCAGGAAAATGGTGATAGGCTTTCCAACATAATGGGCGGCGATTTTCGCCAGCAACAGGCAGACACTTTCGGCGTTGATGTAGGTCTCGTTGGTGATAGTCAAGACTTCCTTTGTAACAGCATCCAAGGCCCCCAAGACGTTGAAACGCTTGCGACCAGAAGGCGAAGCAATGAACAAGCGCACAAAGCACCACAACATCCCCAAAACGGCTCCTTGTACAAAGTGCGCTGCGTCCATGAACAAAACGACCCGCTTTCCTTCTTTGGCTTCTGCCAGGGCCGGCTCAATCTGCTGCTCTCGAAAGGTCTCTTGTTCTGCCTGTTTCTCTGGGTTGGCAGCCTTGCCTGGCACGTAACCCGTTTTGCGATAGCGCATGCCTATTCGTCGCATGAAAGCACGTACTTGCGTGGGGCTGCGCTCAATACCGGTCAGTTCCTTGATCCTGGCCTGCGCTTCCGCACTGCCATGCGGCGGATGTTTTTCGAAGTATTCCTTCAGGGTCTCTGTGTGTGGTAGTAATTCATTGACCTTCCCAGAATAACGCGTTTGTTTCAAACGCTCGATGCCACCTTCTCGATACTGATGTAGATAAGTGGTCAAGGTAGTCTTACTGATTCGACAAAAGCGGCAAATTTCTCGATGTTCTAAACCCTGGCTCTTGAGGTAGACCGCTTCCAGCTTCTTTTGTACCTTTGGGTCAGGATAGTAATAACGCTCATGCTCAAGTGTGCTGATTTCTTCAGGTGTGAACTCTATTGTTATCATCGTATGCTCCTCATT
>DYKH01000689.1 GCA_020722685.1 Caldithrix sp.
TCGCTGGTTTTTGATGGTGTTTTGCACGCCCGCGCTCTTGAGGTTTTCGAGGATCATGCTGGTGAAGTCGCGGGTGTTGCTTCCGTAGTAACGACTTAAGTCGTTACTACTATCGAGGACGCGGTGCGGGGAGAGGCTTTCGACGGTGAAGGGTCCCGAGACGCGCACGCGTTTGTTGTCCTGGTAGGGTTTGTCGTAGAGGAATTCGGTGTCGGCGTGGCGGGCGATGGAGGCGTCTATTTCCTTTTGGCGGGTACGGCGCAGTTCCCAATATTGCTGTAGTAACGACTTTAGTCGTTCTTTATCGCCGACTGAAGTCGGCACTACCTCATCTCTTGGAATTTCCCATTCTTCCCATTTCTGTTTGGCGGCTTTGTTGATCTGGGCGCGCAGTTCATCCAGTTGACCTTGATATTTGGCGTGGATTTCGTCTATCTCTTCGTTGTTGGCGATGGATTTGAGCGTGACGTGCGGGACGCGTTCGTAGACGAAGCCGCGTTTGATGTCGTTTGTAGTACCGACTTCAGTCGGTTCTTTCGGTTCTTCGCCCCACAAGCGACTAAAGTCGCCACTACCGAGTTCCATTTCTTTCTTCCGCCCTTCGGGGGAATCAGCCAACAGGTAGTACGGATACCGCGCGGACATGAGCCGCGTGCGGGCGAGGGCAATGGCGACCCGCGAGGTGTCAATCGTGATCCACCTGCGTCCCCACTGCTCGGCGACGTAGGCCGTGGTGCCTGAGCCGCAGGTGGGATCGAGTACCAGGTCGCCTGGGTCGGTGGTCATCATCATGCAACGCTGGATGGCCTTGGGTGCTGTCTGGACTACATAAACTTTTGGATCTTGTGTAAGTTCAAAGGTACCTTGAAGGGTGTCATCCCAAATCGAGTTGAACTTTACAAGTGGATTATCGTTTTCATATCTCTTGCCACACAGCCTGCCATTGATTACCAATACTCGGTCAGTTGAAATGAGTCTCTCGATTCCATCAATATAGCGTAGATTCTTCGGCAAAGAATATGAATCACCTTTGTATGTAACATTCTCTATTTGTTCCTCTGGCTTTCTAACGGCAGTTAAATCCGCGTCTTTGAATAAACTGCCATCATCTGGGAGTTTTTGCTCCCCCCTTTTTTCTTTTGCGTTAAGAGTTCTCACTTCGCCAAAGGGAGTAGAAATCCATCCAAAGGTTCCCAAGCGTTCAAGATAGTCCCTCGAACGAAACAGTTCTCGATACTTGACTTGCTTCTTGTCTTTGGCGTACCACAAAATAGTATCGTATACACATGATATTAAATTTGTCGGTTGGCTTGTCGCGGTCCTAAAACTTATCTGGCTGCAAAAGTTGTCACTTCCAAACACCTCGTCCAGCACGCACCGAACGAGATGTACATTCTCATCACCAATTTGAACAAAAACACTTCCACTCTCTGTAAGTAGTT
>DYKH01000184.1 GCA_020722685.1 Caldithrix sp.
TATTGGATGAGGGGTCTCGATATGGTTCCCTACTCGACCACCTCTCGCAAGGGGTGGGCCACGCATGCGGCCTACCCTGGGGTGTAAGATGATGGTAACCCGGCCAATGGGGAGAGCGAATGGGGAGCGCTGGGAAGTTTAGTCGGATGGTTGTTTGGTCAAATAGTCATGTGGTCGGTTGTATGGTCCTTGGAGTTTGTGGATAATGAAGATAACAACGTTGCCTGTTTATTCAAAACTTGCTGACGAAGCGGATGTTCCTGCGGAGGTGCGAGGGAAACTTCCAAAGGGCTGGCGGCTTTCCCAACACCAGGTGGATACTTATCGCGCCCTGACCGAAGGCGACGCGGATGTGATTTTCAATACGGCGATGACGGGGGATGGGAAGAGTTTGGCAGCGTATGCACCCACATTGATCAACCCACACAGGCAAGTATTTGCCATGTATCCCACCAACGAGTTACTTCGAGACCAAGGCAGGCAGTTCGAGGGATATTTGGAAAAATTTGGATATGCCGAAGGCAATATCCCCTTTGATACTCTTTGGGGTGCAGAGTTGTCACGGATGCAAAAAGAAGTTGGATTGCGTACCCGCGACGCTATACTGGGTGAACGCTTTCGTAATCTGAGCGTTATTCTGACAAACCCTGACATTTTCAACTTGGTGATGAACTATACCTACGGTCAGAAAACCCTTATCTTTACCGAACAGGAATTGCCTTATACGCTGGGAGCATATTTCGATTACTTCCTGTTCGATGAATTTCATATCTTTGCCATTCCGCAAGTTGTAGCGGTGATAAGCGCCATGTTGTATTTTCAAAAACAAAATCCCGGCAGGCAAAAATTTGTATTTTCATCTGCCACGCCAGTGCAATTGCTTGAAGAGATGCTGGAACGCAGTAGATTGAAATACAAAATCATCAGAGGCGATTATGCCACAGTGCCAGGCGAAGGGTATCGTCCTGTGTTGCACCCCTCTACTCTGAACTTTTACAAACTGGACGAACGCGCCAGCGCGGAAACCTGGGTACGGGAGCACGTGACAGACATTGTGGATTTTTGGAAGTCCTGCGAAGGTCATGCCAAAGGCGCGATTATCGTCAACAGCGTTTCCACCGCGCGGCGGATTACCCGCTGGTTAGAGAACGAACTTTACCCGCACAATATCACGGTTGGCGAAAACACAGGCTTGACCGATAACGCCCGCCGTCGCGACTCGCTCTCCAAACACATCGTGATCGGCACTTCTACCATTGACGTGGGCGTGGATTTCAACATCAACTTCCTGGTCTTCGAATCCA
This sequence comes from Caldithrix sp., assembly GCA_020722685.1. The sequence goes on from DYKH01000184.1 coordinate 1,305, forward strand.
TCAACGGCGGCACATTTTTGCAACGCCTGGGTCGTTTGGGGCGCGTGAAACAAGAGGTGGTATTCTCTCGCTACGAAGCACACGCACTCCTGTCTGGCAAAGCGCCCTGGATTTACGCACGGCTGGAGCAGGCATTTCAGGACGGCGAAGAAGTGGAACGCAGTGAGCATTTGCGAGATGTTGTTCGAAACGCCTTTCCACAAGAAAACGACTTTAAGCCCTATATCAAACGCTGGGGAATGCTCCACCCCGCGCACGTTATCGAAGTTCTGCAAAAACGAAAAGACACCTACCAACAACTTGCCGACATGCTCAAAGAAGATTTCGAGAAGGTGTTTGATGCGAGTTTCTCAAAAGCGCATGGGCGATATTGGGGAATCCGCAAGGGCGAAGAAAAGGGCAGGAAAATTTCGGATGAAGTTCTTGCTTTTCGCGGCTCATCACCATTTCAGGTTGCCTGCTGGGATGCGACCGTCCACCCCCCCGCTTTCATGACCTATGACCTGTTCTGGGTCGTTCAGAATACGGACTACATAGTCGTGGATGCCAAAGAGTACGAGCAAGCAGTTCAACGTCACGCGCCCGAAGCGGAGCGCGCCGCGGCAATGGAGACACTCAAATATACACTGGGGCATTCGGGCGAGACTCCGCTCATTGTCCGCATCGAAGCGTTTTACGAGGAACGGGAGCAGTTGGTCCTTGGGATTGGCAAAGACCTGGCAGGCTCGAATTTGAACGACCAGGTGAAAGTCCTGAGCGGATTCCGTATTCGCGAGCCGCGTACGGTTGCATCGTTGAGCGCAATCAACCGTATTCTGGAACGGCAAAATGTGGTGTGTTACTGCACCCGCGACGATACTCGTGAATTGCGGCGAATGTTGCACCTGCCTGCGATGTTCCCCCTGTTTCAGTTGCAGGATATGTACAATAAAACGTACACAGTTGCGTTTGGAAAAACCGCGTTGTTGCTCGATTCGGTGGTGTTGAAATATTACAACAAACATCTGGAAGATACCCCGATCATCATTTGAGAGGAGATGAAGCATGATTCATCAGGAATTGCTACGCCGGGCTGTGCCTGAAAGCAACAAGGTATTGACCAATTTCGTGGAAACGCTCGCGCCCAAGATTTTGACCTATTTTGCGGCTGTGCCTGCGCTCGGCGGGTCGGGAAAACTGCCTGTCATTCCTGGTCTTGAAGTGCCCGCCGGTTTGCAGGCCTTTGCCCCAAAAGATTACGCCAACTTCAGCAAACTACCAGACCAAAGCATGGCAACCCACCTACTGAACGGGATTTTCGCTGCCATGCGCTTGACTGAAAAACTGCCACCCAACAAAGCCCTGACCGATGACGGTAAACGCCTGTGGATTTTAGGCTACATCTGCCATGATTACACAAAAATCTACGGTGTGAAGATTGCGGCGGGCGACATTCCGCTCATCCGCCAGTTGATTGAACGCCTGGGCGAGCTATTGGACTTCAAGGCATTTCAGGCAGACTGGAAGGATTATCTCGGCGATATCGCCTTTCTCTCGCAGAACACGCAGACGAAAGAGGGAAGCAACCTGTACACCAGCCTGTTCAACGTGAAGGCAGATCAAAGGGTGTTGGACACAATGCGGCTGTTGAGTTCGATTGCCGATGTACTGGTGCATGTCAAGTCGCCTGCGGAAGCGGTTATCTCGCCAGACCGCCCTACTGACAAAAACATTTACGAAAAGATGGTTATGCTGTTTGGCGCAGAGCGCGCCCCGCGCCTGGCCTATCACAAACTGACCGAAGTGCGCGGGCTGTTGAGCAACATCATCAACAACGCTGTGATGCAAGCGCTGAAAGAGCAAGGCTGTGAACCATTCTTGTTTTTCCCGAATGGAGTTGTGTATTTGACCGCTCCGGGAATTAAACTTGCCCCAAGCATTCATAAACTTGTTGAAAAAGTTTGGGTCAACTTAACGGAAATTCTCACCAGTGATGAAGAGATAGGCATTAAGCGTTCTGGAACAGGTATGAAAGTCAATCCTGCGATTTACGAATTGGTAGATTTCCAAACGCTAATGAGGATTGGGCAGAAAACAACCTTGAGAATCGCAAACTCAAAAGCCTTGGACAAGTTTACTGAAGCGCAATTAACCAAAGGCGATTTAGTCACAGATGTGAGAACCGACCAATTGGCGGAGTTTATTATCTTTCTAAAGCGCCGCATTTTTGAGAAATTGTTCCCCAAGTCCACAGGTTTTGAGGAAATGTTTTTAGCAGAATTGGGATTATCTGGAAAAGTAAGCATTGAAGAGACAAGAGTTCAAAGCGGCGGTGTGTTGCTTGGCTGGTGGTACGTGGCGGCGCTTTATGTAGCCAAGCACAGATCAATGGATGACATCCAACTGGCTGAAGTCATGGATAAACTGCGTGACGCTTCCGATAAATTCGTTCGGGAAAAGGGACTGACACCGAGCATCAAATCCGCACTTGTAGATTCGTTTGCAAATTACTTGCAGGCAAATCTGGAAATTAATGGAATTGCCCAGATTGGTGAAGGAGCAATTTCTTTGCGCCAGGAATTTTCTCAATATCTTGAGCGCAAGGAAAAAAATAAACCTGTTTGCTCCATGTGCTCAACACCCTATGAGTCCATTCAGCAACCAGAAACGATTGTTTTGTTCAAACCACAACAATACACGAACAAAATCCCATTGGGTAGCAGCAAAATGCCACCAAGAGGCATTTGTCCAATTTGCACAATTGAATTGATGCTTCGCACGGTGCAACAAGGTTCGCGCGGAAAAGATTTCCAAGATAAAAAGCCAATCTATTTCTGGATTTACCCTACTTATTTCTTTACCACAGAAACTGCTCAGGTTGTGCGAAGTTACATCTTGCAATTGTGCGACCTGAACTTCTTTGAATTGCGCGCGCATTTGCAGAAGAACGGTTTTACGGCTTCCGCCTTGCTCGATTTCCCTGGGTTCGTGGTGCGAGATAGTGATGACCATGCTTGGGGTATTGTCCGCCAAGAGTACGACCAGCACGATTTATCAACTTTGTTCAGTTTCGCCATCAAGCCATATGGCAAAAAGGACAAAGAGATTACTGACACTGATTCGTGGGTAATTCCTGCCTTCTACGCACTCGCCTTGCCACTTCTGCTGGATGTGAAAGTAGTTGTAACGACATCTTTTGTCCCCCTGTTCGCCAACGGAGCGGAATTCAACGAAACTGCTGTACTGGATGCCCCGCACCAATTCACGCGCCACGCGCTCGGTAAAGACCGCTTTCGCGTGGATGAGTTGCCTGATACTGTCATTCGCCTGTTGCGGCTGTATGACCTGCATTTGGATGTATTTGCTGAACGCAACGATATGCACTGGCCTCAGTTAAATGCCATTGCAAAAGACATTGTCACCGACCCGAATTATACTTTCTACTACTACGACCATAAGAGACGAAAGGAGAATGCCCAAAGTGATTATCTTTCCCTTGATACCATTGAACGCTATCTGCAAATCTATCAAACATTCGGAGGTCAAAAAGACATGGGACTAATTGGAAAACTCGTGGATACTTATGCCGCTTTCTATCGCGGCAAGCCTGATTCAGCATATTCGGTGTTGAAACCGATAGCCGAAGTCGCCGACGCGGTGATTGACAGCGACCCCAAAACCGAAAAAGATGACCTGCTCTTGCTGGTTGCGGGCGCCATTGGCGACCTGATGGAACGCGTCTGGAACAATCAGGCGGATGGTTGGGACCCACTCGTGATGCAAAAGACAGAGCAGGGCTATCTAGAGCGACGCGAAACATCCCGCCAAAAACAAATGGAATTCGCCCGCTTGTTTGTAGAAGAAGCCTTCTACGGCTATTGCAATGGCGACCGCGGTCTGTTGCGCGAACGCCTGAACCGAATGCGCGCGGCTGCGCGTTTCTACTATCTCAGCAAGTATGCTTACAAAAAGGAGACCAACAATGGCTAAACTTTCCGAACTCAAACAAGATCTATTTTTGCCTGAAATCGCGCGGCTTCCGCAAGGACGCTATGTCCACTTCGTGGTGATGCGCGAAACCGAGTCATTTCCCGTGTTCCAGACCGATGGCACACTCAATGTAATTCGCGTGCGCGCGGGGCTGAAAAACGATGAAACAATTTCACGCCTGGTGTTGTTCAAACGCAAACAGTCATCGCCAGAGCGTTTGACAGGACGCGAATTGTTGCGTTCACTGAAGATCATCAGCGGCGATAAAAACGCGGAAGCATACTGTGAATACAACAGCCAGGATTTCTGCAAGAAATGTCCTGATTGCATTCACTACGGTTACGCCATCGGCGATCAGGGCGCGGAAAAATCCAAAGTGCTTACCGACTCGGCTTTCTCGATTTCCGCCTACGATGTTTCACATAAGGCGTTCTCGTTTAACGCGCTTTATGAACACGGCACAATGACCGATGAAAAGGGAAAGACACGGTCATCTTTCGGAGAACAAGATCATGTTGTTCCACAGGTCTTTTTCCCGTCAGTAGAAACCCTGCGCGACCCCACCTACGAAGGCTTTCTGTATGTACTTGGCAACCTCCTGCGCACTGACCGCTACGGCGCGCAGGAAACACGCACAGGCAAAGTCCACAACCACCTGTTAGCGATTTGTTTTGCCAATGGAGAAATCTTCTCCAACCTGCGCTTCACTCAAGCCATTTATGATGAAATGGGCGGTAGCGAAGCCCCCCTGTCCCCTAAAAAGGTTCTTGCTGCCGCGAGCAAAGCGTATGGTGAATTGATCAGCAACGAGCCGGTAAGTCATCAGCCTGAATTTGTTGACAACGACTTGATGGAATTGCTTGCCGATGTTACCGCCCTTTACCAGAACAACACAGAAACCAGAAAATTACTGGAGACATTGGATAAAAAGACTCGCCAATATGCCCAAGGCTCAGGCGCGCCCGAAAAGAAGGGCAAAGGCAAAAAAGGAGAAGCATAGCCATGTTCATCACCCGTTGTCGGCTCATCCTGCACGACACGGTCTTTTTTGCCACGCGCGAGATGGGTACGCTATATGAAACGGAGCGCTTCTTCCACAACTACGCCCTCTCGTATGCGTTGTTCAATGACGCCATCCTGAAGGTGCCATACTTTTGGGCAAGTTACCGCCCGCGCTATGCCGAAGATATGGCAAAACTAAACGAACGCGGCATCTATGTCACCCCGGCGTGTCCCGTCAAATGGGATTTTCTGCTCATCACTTGGAAGATGGGACAGGTTTCTTACTACCGCAAGCCCGAAAAATTCGGCGGCAGAAATTATCCCGCCAACTATGGCCGCGCCAAAGAACTTGCCCCAGAAAGCGAATTCGAGTTCTTCGTTATCCATCGGGATCCGCTCACACTTCCGCGTTGGATACGACTCGGCAAATGGGCAAGCAAGGCGCTGGTGGATGCGGAGAAAAGCGTACAAGTGGAAGCCAAACGTGGCGAGTTCGTCTCTGCCAGCCCGCTCAATCCGCTGGATGTGCCGCAGGCGTTGACAGTCTATGACATGATCTCTATGCCGCCTGTCTCTCTGGTCAACAATGCCCGCTTCGATGGTGAATATTACGCGCTCGACGAAAAGACCAAAATTCCTGCCGGGATGAAATACACCTTCCCCTCGTAACTCCAAAGACCCTGTGAGATCCTCGCGGGGTCTGTATCCACCATCCGACCATCTGACTATCCGACTATTCGACCACCCGACCACCCAACCATGAGACTCTATTCCTCCGTCATCAAACTGACCAACCTGCACTCCGTCACCATCCCTCCTCCGGGCGGACAGCACGCGCACGCGGCGTTCCTGGACATCGTCCGCGCGGTGGACCCCGCACTATCGCAGACCCTGCACAATCTGAACGGACGCAAGCCGTTCACGGTCAGTCCGCTGATGGGATTGCCGAAGCCGCGGCAGACTTCCGAAGTCTGGCTGCGCGAGGGCTGGGAGTGCTGGTTGCGCGTGACCATCCTGGATGACGCGCTGTTCAAATCGTTCATTGAGTACTTCATGAACCCCGACCCCACCCCATCGGAAAAGCGCCGATGGAGAGGGGGGCGCGGCGTGGAGCTGCCTCAAATCCGCCTGGGGGACGCGCACTTTCTTGTGAGCGAAATTTTGACCACGCCGGGCAGCCATCCCTGGGCGGGGTACGTTACGCTGGAAGACCTGCAAAAGCGGTTGGATGAACCCGCGCCGGGAGCGATCATCCTGGACCTGCAATCCCCCACTTCCTTCAGCCTCGAAAAAGACCACTTCGAACTCATCCCATATCCCAAACTGGTATTCGGCAACCTGGCGACGGCATGGAAGGCGATCACAGGCGATAACATGGTGGAAGCCATAGAAAAGTACGCCGAAAAAAACTGGCGTCCCGAATTACACCGCGTCGAGCGCAAGGCGCTGACATTGCACAACCACCCACAATTGGGGACAGTGGGCAGGGTGGAATTTCGCCGAGTGGACGATCAGGATTCACAGCCGGCGCGGGCGCTCAACCTGCTGGCTGACCTCGCTTTCTACACTGGTCTCGGTCGCAAGACCGCGCAGGGAATGGGGCAGTGTCGTCGGGTGGTCGGGTAGTCGGATGGTCGGATGGTTGGGTAGTCGGATGGTCGGATGGTCGGATAGTCGGATGGTCGGATGGTCGGATGGTCGGGTAGTCAGGTAGTCAGGTAGTCGGGTAGTCGGGTAGTCGGGTAGTCGGGTAGTCAGGTAGTCAGGTAGTCTGTTAGCTTCATGGTCAGATAGTCAAAGAAGGATTGACAAAGAATGAAAATTGAAAAGTTTGAAGATGTGCGCGCCTGGCAGATGGCGCGGGAATTGACCAACCTGCTCTATGATGCGGTTGAGCAGGGAAGTTTTGCGCGCGACTTCGAGCAGAAGGATCAAATCCGACGCGCGTCCAGTTCGATCATGCACAACATCGCCGAGGGATTCGACTCGGGCTCAGATACAGAATTCATCCCATTTCTAAAGTATGCGCGCCGCTCGGCCAGCGAAGTGCAGTCAGAGCTTTATCTTGCGCTCGATCGTCATTACATCGCCCCCGAACAGTTCCAGGATTTTTATGAACGGGCAACCCAAATCAAGAAAAGTATCAACGCCTTCATCGCCTACCTGCGAAAAAGCAAACACTAACCGACCACCCAACTATTCGGCTACTTGACCCTCTGACCACATGACTACTAGACTACCCGACCACATGACTACTTGACCATTTGACCATATGACCATATGACCATATGACCACTTGACCATTTGACCATTTGACCATATGACCACTTGACTATTGGACTATTAGACCACCCGACCACATGACTACTTGACCACTTGACCACTTGACTATTGGACTATTAGACCACCCGACCACATGACCACCGAACCACAAGACTATCTCCCAATTTCCATGTTGAACCAGCTCGAGTATTGCGAGCGGCGTTTCTATCTCATGCACGTGCTGGGAGAAATGGAGATCAACGCGCACGTCCTGGAGGGGACTTTCCGTCACGAGCAGGCGCACACGCCCGGCACAGCGCGCGCAGGCGAAACGCTTCTGCATCGCCGCTCCTACGTCTGGTCCGATGAACTGCGCATCGCGGGCTTCGCGGACGTGGTGGAGGAGACGCCTGGCCCCGACCTCACCCCCTACCCGTGCGAAGCCCCCCTGGAGCGAAGCGGAAGGGGCTCTCCTGAAAGGAGAGGGGTGATGATCCCCATCGAATACAAAAAGGGGCGCATGGGCAAGTGGCTGAACGATCACATCCAACTCTGCGCGCAGGCGCTGTGCATCAGTGAACGCACGGGAGCGGTCACGCCGAAGGGCTACATTTTTTACTTCGGGTCGCGCCACCGCGAAGAGATCGAATTCACGCCCGAACTGCGCCGGCGCACAGTCGAAAGCATCCAGCGGGCGCACGCGCTCGTGACGGCCGGCCGCCTGCCCGCGCCGTTGGAAAATTACAACAAATGCCGCGATTGCAGCCTCGAACCCGTATGTTTGCCGCGCGAAGTTCGTCAATTAGCCGGATCGTCTTGTAGTCCGGTAGTCTTGTAGTCGGATAGTCTTGTAGTCCGATAGTCTTGTAGTCCGATAGTCTTGTAGTCCGATAGTCTTGTAGTCGGATAGTCTTGTAGTCCGATAGTCTTGTAGTCCGATAGTCTTGTAGTCCGATAGTCTTGTAGTC
>DYKH01000690.1 GCA_020722685.1 Caldithrix sp.
GATGCGTCGGTAGCGGATGTTGCCATCCGCATGATCAAAAACGGTGCAGACCGAATACTTGCCGTCCGCAGTCTTGGAGCAATACACCGATCGGCGCGCAAGTAAGCCGGTCAGGTCGGTGATGGCGATGCCAAAGAGCTGGTTCTTCATGATGTGGTTGATGCGCTCCTGCCGGTCGGGGATTTTGGCCTCCAGTCCCTTGTCCAGGCGTCTAGCGATCTCCCGCAGAAACACCCCCGATTTGCAGACCGGGTCGAGAAAGGTCGCCGTCTCGTCGCTCCAGAGTTTCCCCGGTAACAAGTCCAACATCCGGTTGGCTAGCTCCGGCGGGGTAAAGACCTCGTCGCTCGAGAGGTTAGCCAGGCAGGAAAGCACATCGGGGTTATAGGTCGTCTGTATAGGCATGGGCCACCTCCAGAAAATGTACCAGCGGATACTCCCTTACCGGCTCTGGAATGAAGACCTCCTCGCCCTGATCGGAAAAGAGCGGCAACTCCTGCAAGGAAGCATGGGAAACCAACTCATGGAAGGCGAAATCGCGCCGCTTGATAAGGCTGCCGTTTGCCAGCGACCATTCCGAAAAGATGATAGGCTTAGGGTTCTCTCCTGCCGTTTGCAGAGTCAGGGCATCGCCATGGACAATGTTGCGCGCCAGGATAGAGCGCACCGCCTCCCGAAAGGCGTCCTTGGCTTTATCTTTGTAAAGGCGGGTATAAGCTTCATTTACAATATTGAAAAGATTTTCTCGGCACTCCTGTACGTTATCTTCCAGAATATCTATGCCGTATATTGAGGAGACTGCGAGCACCGCATAGCGTTCGTATTCCAGTTGACTTTTCTTATACCGCGCTTCAACAACGCGCAGTTTCCGCTTGATAATCTCGGTAAGGAAATTGCCCGTGCCGCAGGCTGGCTCTAAAAACCGCGAGTCAATCCGCTCGGTTTCCTGCTGAACCAGGTCGAGCATGGCGTCCACAATCTCCGGCGGGGTGAGCACCTCGCCGAACTGGGCAACTCGGGATTTTGATTTCACTTGTGTATATTTTTGTTTCATCACTAAGATAGTATCAAGTGTAGTGGATGAAGCAAAGTGTACCGGTGCATGCTCTATACGCTAGCTTTTGCAGAGTGCTACCATATTCGGATGAACCGAATAGGTTATTACTCATTTCTGCAATGTCTTTTCGCCTTTAAGAGCTCCTAAAGATACTTTGGCCTTGAATTCTTTGTCATACCGCTTTCTCATAGCTTACTCTAGGCCTCTTTTCTTTTGTTCTGCAAAGAAGAGCGGTCCATTGTATTGCTTAGTCAATTCTGCCCAGTTTTTCGGGTCTTATGATACAAAGTCTTTGAGGAAACTAATCAATTTCTATTCCAGCCGCATATCCATCTCTCACCGCTTCAACGAGCTTTGCAACCTTTACGGCATCTCC
>DYKH01000185.1 GCA_020722685.1 Caldithrix sp.
CTTTCGGCTGCAAGGACGATAAAGCAGTGACGCCCGATGAGAGCCTGCCCGGGGGACCTGGCAATCCGGCCATCGAATTGATTCAGGTTCCAGGTTTTGGCCAATCGGGCGACCTCAAGGGTCAGATTTGGCATGCCAAGCCGGCAGAACATAGAATTATTGTTTGCATTTACAAAAGTGGGTGGTGGAGCAAGCCGGCCACTTCCATCCACAGCAGTGGGTTGTGGGCATGCGATGTCACTACCGAACAAGGGGACGAGAGAGCGACCAAATTTTCCGTATTTCTCATTCCGGCAGATTATCAGCCTCCTGCATTGGCAGGAGAACAGACCTTGCCGTTGGCATTGCTTAGCCACTCAGTCGCAAATTTTGAGATCACACGCACCGCAACATCATTCTATAGAACTCTCACGTTCTCAGGATATGAATGGTCGGTGAAATCCAGCAGTACTTTGGTCGGCCCCGGTCCGAATTATTTCTCGAACACGGCTGATAACGTTTGGCTGGATAGTGACGGCCAGTTGCATCTGAAGATAAGCACCAAAGACAACAAATGGTATTGCGGCGAGGTGATTTCCCAGCGAAGCTTTGGCTATGGCCGCTACATTTTTCATCTCGCCACCAAGGCGGATCAGCTTAATGAAAACATCGTCCTTGGTCTATTTACCTGGGACGACGCTCCCGAATATAGCCATCGTGAGATCGATATCGAGTTTTCCCGATGGGGTGTAAAAAACAACGATAACGCCCAGTTTGTGGTGCAGCCGTGGGATCAGCCCGGCAACATTCGCCGATATAACGTACAATTCACAAGCGATTCATCCAGACATAGCTTTGAGTGGAAAAGCTCCAACATACTATTTCAGAGTTATCTTGCTAACAATTTGGTCAGCTATTGGAATTATGTAGGGAAGAGTATTCCTGTGCCCGGAAATGAGAATGCCAGAATTAATCTCTGGCTAATGAATGGGTGGGCGCCCTCGGACAAAAAAGAAATGGAAATGATCATCAGAAAGTTTGAATTCATTCCGTAGTGTCTAAAAAGTCAATCTTGTTCAAAGCAGGCAAAGATTTTGTCCTCTAAGGGACGACGGTCAAATGCCACGAAGTCACAAAGCCACCAAGGATTTCTAAAAATGTAGCAGTTCAGCCCCCTAACAAGAAAGGATGTCATTAAGATTTCTCTGGATAGCTGACTATCCGCAATTAAATCCAATTCTCTAGATAGTGCTTGAAGGAAAACTACCCGGAAACGTCATTTCGAATTAGCCTGGGCGAATGAGAAATCTGGCCCCATTGAGAATGAGGGCCTTACTGATTTCTCCCTTCGGTCGAAATGACAATGAAGAGAGTTTTCGTTCAGACACCAGATATCAAAAAGTTCTTCGCGTCTTTGTGCCTTTGAGGCAAACAGTTTTTCCCCCGTTCGGCACCGGCTCGCCCGGGTTCGAACTTTGCAAAAATCAAATGTATTGCTGGAGTAAAAAGACTAACAAAAGGAAGGAGACTATGAACAGACAACGAAACGCCACCAAGTTTCTGATGCTTGCTCTGATCCTACTTTGCGTGCCCTCGCTTACGCTTGCGCAGACGACGGGAAAAATAATCGGCAAAGTGACAGATCTGCAAACCAAAGAACCCCTTGCCGGAGCGAACATCATCGTCGAGGGAACCGAACGCGGGGCGGCAGCGGATGAAAACGGCGAGTTTTTCATCCTCAACGTTCCGCCGGGAACCTACACACTCAGAGCGCAAATGATCGGCTACGATGTTGTGCGCATGGAAAACGTCCAAGTCTCTGTCAACCGCTCAACCGATGCTTTCATCGAGATGAAGCAGACGGTGTTGGAAGGCCAGGTGGTTGTGGTGCAAGCAGAGCGGGTAGCCATGAAAAAGGACCAGACCAGCAGCGTGCGCAATGTATCTTCCGATCAGATTGATGTTCTGCCTGTGGAGAGTGTTAACGGGGTCATTTCCATGCAGGCGGGGGTCGTGCAGGGCCATTTCCGCGGCGGGCGCAGTAATGAGGTCAGTTACCTAGTGGATGGCATGCAAGTGAGCGAAGCCTTTGGCGGCGAAGGTCGGGCTGTGGATTTGGAAACCGAGGCCATTCAGGACCTGGAGGTCATCACCGGGACTTTTAATGCTGAATATGGCCGGGCCATGAGCGGCATCGTCAATGCAGTGACCAAGGACGGTACCAATGCCTTTCATGGCGCCATGTCCGCGGACTTGGCGAATTACCTGACGCCACATAAGGATGTCTTTATCGGTCTAAAAGACGACGACCTCATGCGCAATCAGGACTATAAATTCCAGCTCAGCGGTCCTGTTTTGCCCTTATCATCCTTCAAAGACCGGCTGAACTTTTTTGTCAACGTTCGTTATCAAGACAACAAAAATCACCTAAACGGCATTAGACGCTTTCGGGTCAGCGATTATAGCAATTTCTTGGAAGCGGACTCCACGCTCTGGATATCCGAGCATACCGGAAATAATGCCTACGTGCCTATGAACAGGAGTCTGAACCAATCCTATCTGGGAAAGCTGACTTCCCGCCTGACCCCCAACCTTAAAATGTCTTTTCTATACACCCGCAATGATGACGAATGGCATGGATATGATCATCAATTCAAATATAATCCGGATGGCATGGCCGCTTCCTATCGCCAATCCGACATGGGATCGTTTGAATTGAATCACATGCTGTCCACCAAAATATTTTATGAGCTGAAACTGTCGTACCTGAAAACTTATAACGGCTGGTATGTTTACAAGAATCCACTGGATTCCCGCTACGTGAGCGACAAATACTTCTCCAACACCGGACCCGGCTTCTATACCGGCGGCCAGCAGAAAGGCCACGATGAGCGCACTTTGAAAGACAAGAATGTCAAATTGGATTTTGTCTGGCAGGTCAACAAGAACCATAATCTGAAAAGCGGCTTCCTGTATACCCAACACGATTTGGACAACCAGTACGCGGAAATTCGCAATCTCTACTATGGCACGGATATGGAAGATTTGCTATATGAGCCGGTTGTCTACCCCGATTCCTCAGTGTACTCGGACATTTACCGTGTAAAGCCAGTCGAGTTTTCCACTTACTTGCAGGACAAGATAGAGTTCTCGGAAATGGTGCTCAACTTTGGTCTCCGCTACGACTATTTTGATCCCAAGACTTATTACCCTTCGCAGCCTCGCAATCCTGCAAATCAGCTTCGTTACGAGGATGATCCTTCTCGGCGATCAGTATTGCTGAGATCCGATCCAAAAGTGCAGCTTAGTCCGCGATTGGGTCTTTCCTACCAGTTAAGTGATGCGGCATTGCTGCATTTCAGCTATGGTCACTTTTTCCAGATGCCGCCCATGTACGCGCTCTATCAGAATCATTCATTCCAAGTGTCGCCCAATGACTACTCGACAACCATGGGCAACGCGCAGTTGAGGGCGCAAAAGACGGTGCAATACGAGATCGGCCTGTGGCAAGAGATCATCAAAGGCATGTCTTTAGAAGTGGCTCTGTACTACCGGGACATTTACGACTTGCTGAGCGCAAAAGTGGTGAGTACCTTCAACCAAATCGAGTATGGGCTTTACAGCAATAAGGATTACGGCAACGCCAAAGGTCTGGAGATCAAATACGATTTTGTTTACCGCAGGATTTCCGCCTACCTCAATTACACTTTGCAGTACACGCGCGGCAATGCCGACAATCCGACGCAAACGTTTGACCGCGCCGGCAACAGCATGGATCCCATCAACAAATTGATTCCCATGAGTTGGGATCAGCGCCACACCCTCAATCTTACAGTCAGTTATAATGCCCCGAGCTATGGCGCGACTCTTACCGGCTATTACAATTCAGGCACGCCATTTACCTGGTCGCCCATAGAGGAGAGTCTGCTCTCACGAATCAATCTTTTGCCCAACAACTCTTGGCAACCGAGCCGGTACAGCGTGGACATGAGCAGTTATTACGATTTTACGGCAGTTGGCAAACTCAAACTGCGACTGACGTTGAACGTTTACAATCTGCTGGACCGCCTAAATGAAGAATGGGTCAACGGCACTACCGGCCGGGCATACACAGCCATCATTCGAGAAACGGATTTGGCCGGCCATCGCAGCAATTTTAACGAATACATCGATCGCGTTCACAATCCGGCCATGTATTCTTCTCCGCGTTTGGTCAAGGCTGGAATTGGGCTGGTATTTTAGGAGCGCCATTCAAATAACCTACCCATTTTCCCAAACCGCCAATAAACGCGAATGAACGCTAATTCTTTCTTAATTCGCGTTTATTCGAGTCCATTCGCCGTTTGAGATATGGGGAAGTTATTTAAGCGCTGCTCCTTAGCAGCTTTCTTAGAATAATTACAACTGAATACTTGATTAGAAATGATCTTCCATTCACGAGGTATATCACATGAATAAATTGATCGGTATTTTTTTGTTCCTTACCGTCGGCCTTTTCATATCCTCTGATTTGCTCGCTCAAGGTAGAGTTTATGACGGCCCTACGGACGAAGCCGGAGACATCGCTGCGGAAAGAGAAGGTTACATGACGGGCAATCGCGTCTTTTTGTATTTCCGCAACACCACTGAGCTCTCCGACTGGCCAAAAGTGGAAGTTTCCAAATGGCCGAATAATTACGAAGGCACCAAAATGACGGACGGCATTGCTCTGCTCATCGGCGCCAAAGTTTATGTCGACTCAAATTCGGTACCGGTGACTGATCCGACGCAAATAAAGACCAGGACCGATTTGGAGACCATGTACTTTTTGCAAACCAGCTACCGCGAAGAAATGGATAGAGATCCTACAGGGACAGTAGAATGGGGACTTTATCCGGTGTTCGGCTATTTCAATGAGGCCAGCGAATATCCGGCCATGAGCAATAAGCCGAGCTCTTGGCCTCCCAAAGGGTGGCCGGCCAAGGGGCTTTCCCTCAAATGGCCGGGTGAATGGGATGGGCGATTTGGCCGCGGGGTGATTTACGCCGACATGGAAACCTACTTTGTTGCCAATGATGCTCAGGATCAAGAGTTCTTGGGTCCTGAGGACAAAATCAAATACTATCCAAGGCCAGGCGTAAAAATCGGTGATCTGCATCCCGAACAAATAACCATTCAGAAAGGACTGCCTTGGGGAGGAATCGGCGTGCGGGTCGAGCAACGCGGCTTTCAATGGAATAACCCACAGGCGCGGGATGCCATCTTCTGGGAATATACTATAGCTAACATCTCCGATTACGATCTGCCCGAGGTTGCCTTTGGTTATTGGGTCGATAACGCCATTGGCGGTGATGGCGCCGATGACGAATTGGGATTCTTTAATCGCACCTTGGACATGGCGTACTCCTGGGACATCAATGGTCTGGGTTACGGTAATTTGCCAACCGGCACTATGGGTTTTGCCTATTTGGAAAGCCCGGGATTAGCCTATGACGGTGTGGACAATGACGAAGATGGCTTGGTCGATGAGAAAAGAGATGACCAAGCCGGCCCCAACAAAATCGGTCCTACCGATGGCATAGCGGATTTGAATCGATTCCTCGAAGCTTACAAGCTCACTTTGGCTGACTTGAAGGAACACTACGCCGCCGATGAAGATCAAGACTGGGAAGACGGTGAAGATCGCAACGGCGATGGCATCTACCAAATCAGCGAATATGCCGGCGATGATGTCGGGCTAGATGGCGTCGGACCTGTGGAGCTCAATTACACCGGGCCGGATGAAGGCGAATGCAATCATCGACCGGATTATGAAGAAGGCGTCGGCTGCGAACCCAACTTTGCGGAAACAGACGTGACGGAATCGGATATGGTGGGCTTGACTTCCTTCATGCTGTTTGCTATTCCCTCACATTCATCCGAGTTTCACTGGTTCCGCGGCGACAAATCCATGTGGGAAGTGATCGGTCAGGATACTCTGATCGAATATCTCGGCACCATCAGAAATCTGGTGGAGACCTTTGCTTCCGGACCCTTCCCACTGTATCAGGGGCGAACCGAGCGCATTTCCATGAGCGAGTTACACTCCTATGATCCTCTTCAGGGTCTCATGTCGGAAACGCATGAAGCGCCCGCACTGTACGAACAAAAGAGAATTGTTCAAATTATCTATGAGAAGGATTATCGCTTCGCCATGCCACCGAAGATGCCGACGCTTACTGCGACCGCCGGCGATGGCTATGTCATTCTCACCTGGGATGACATTGCCGACACCCGTACCCGCGATCCGTTTGTCGACAATGCCAACGATTTTGAGGGCTATAAAATTTTCCGCGCCAGCGACAAGAAAATGTCGGATGCGGAAGTGATCACCGATGGCTATGGCACGCCCATGCTAAAAAAACCCATCTTCCAGTGTGACGTCAAAGACGATAGGTACGGGTTTACCGATTTCGGTCTGGTAAACGGCATGGGATACAACCTTGGCTATGACACGGGCATCGTGCACCATTTTGTTGATAAAACCGTGCAAAACGGACGCACCTATTACTACGCCATCGTGGCTTATGACTATGGTGCAGAGCATATCGGTCCGGGCATTGCACCTTCGGAAAACAACGTGGTCATTGAATTAGATGAAGCTGAAGAAATCACCGGCGTGGGCAAAAACGTCCAAATTGTGACGCCCCATCAGCAGGCGGCCGGCTATGTTCCCCCGTCTGTCAGTGTGGACAGCTCCGGCATTGTCTACGGCGCGGGATCTGTGCGACCTGAGGTTTTGGCTCAGGCGAGTTTGAAAGTCGACCATCAGTACAAGGTCAAATTCTTGACCGACACGTTGTATCAAGTTCCGGACTATCCAAATGGATTGATCTATGTCAATAACGGAGTGTCCGTCTATGACGTGACCGCGGGAAATGCTTTGGTTTATCAAGAGTCTCCCACCCGCTACGCTTATGATAATCTGACCTACGATGATTCTTTGGATTATTGGTATTTCACCCAAAAGCCGGAAATAGCAACCGACATATTTGACGGTATGCGGTTGATCATCAGCGGCGTGCCTAAAGTTAGCTATTATGACTTGAGGAACACAGGATGGGTGAAAGGGAACGCTCCGATTAATATCACTTTTACCCAACAAGAGACTTTCTATTTTCCTTGGGATTTTGACATCGTCTTCACCGGTCAAGAGGGCGCCTACATAGGCCGGGTAACCGTCAAGAACATGCGCGACGAAAATCACAGCCGCATCGACCGTGCAGCGCTTTTGGTGCAACAGTCCTTCAGCTTTTACGTGGTGAACAAATCTTGGAAAGATTCCACCGGCAATTATGAGCTTTTGGATTTAGTGGTGCAAGATGTGAACAGGAACGGCGTTTTCGATCTTTTTGAAGACCGCGTATTGGTTGGTCCGGTTACGACAAAAGGCTGGTGGGCGGGAACCGCCTTTATCATCGATTTCAAAAATATCGTCGGCATGGAAAACATGCCCAAGGCCAACGATGTTTATCGCATCAAATTCATCCGCCCCTTCACGCCAACCGATTCTTTGCTCTTCCGCGTCAATCGCGAAGGCGCGCTAAACACCCAAGCCCTCAAGCAAAGCATGGAGAAGATCAAGGTGGTTCCCAATCCTTATGTGGCCACCAACGCCATGGAGCCGGCGGTGGCAAACTGGCTGTTGAATCAGCGACGGCGGCTCATGTTCACACACGTTCCTGCCCAATGCACCATCAAGATATTCACCATGAGCGGCATGCTCGTGGATGAAATCGAGGTCAATAATCCGGCCGACGACGGAACGGCGCATTGGGATTTGACTTCCCGCGAAGGACTGGAGATTGCCGGCGGCGTTTACATTTACCACGTGAAAGCGAACGCCACGAACGATGAAGCAATGGGCAAATTCGCAGTCATAAAGTGAGAGCTGCCCTGCCAATAGTAATAGAGCGCTCTAAAGCAGTCAAGTGGACAAAGAAAATATGAGGAACAAAATGCGATCCAAAAGAACTTTTCCAAATCGCTTCGTTTCCTCAGACTCTCTGTGAAAGGTAATCACTATGATGGGAAATAGAAAAGTCAACCTCGTCGTCATAATCGCGCTTCTGATGACAATGAGCAAGATGAGTTATGCCCAAAAGCCATATCGCGTGGGCACAACCACCGCGAATTTTTTAGAAATCGGTTTTGGCAGCGCCGGCAGCGCCATGGGCGATGCGTGTGTTGGCGTCGTGAATGATTTATCCGCCAGCTATTGGAATCCCGCCGGGCTGGCTTTTATGGAACAAAGCGAAGCGCAATTTACCTATCAACCCTGGCTGGTGGACATCAATACTGCCTATGCCGGAGTGGGCTTGGTTCTGCCAACCATTGGCACTTTGGCTTTAGGAATCGTGCAAGTGAACTATGGCGACATGGATGTCACCAACATGGAAATGCAGGAAGGAACCGGCGAAAAGTTCAACGCCAATGATTTTGCCGTCGGTTTCTCCTATTCGCGCAGATTAGCACAATGGTTCGCCTTTGGCGCGACAGCCAAATATATTTCTTCGAAAATTTGGCACGTTAGTGCCAACGCTATGGCGGTGGATCTGGGCGTGGTGGTGAACACCAACTTTTTCTCCACCACCGGTGAACGCGAGGATGGTATGAACATCGGCATGAGCATTTCCAACTATGGCACCAAAATGCGGTACGACGGCATGGATTTGCTCAACCCCATCGATATTTTGCCCGATGAAAATGGCAACTACCGCGATGTAGCCGGCCAGTTTAGACTGGATGGCTGGGAGCTGCCGCTGATCGTGCGCATTGGTGTCGCCCTTCATCCCATCGTTGGCGAGCATCATCGATTCACCCTGGCAGCCGATGCATTGCATCCCAATAACAACGGCGAATCGGTAAACGTCGGTGGCCAGTATGAGCTGAATGTACCGACAACGGGTACGTTCTTCTTGCGCGGCGGATACAAGGCTCTGTTTATGCCGGAATCTGAGTTTGGTCTGACCTTTGGCGGCGGCTTTATTCTGCGCCTAATGGGCAACACCGGTTTCAAAATGGAGTATGCATATAGAGGCATCGGCATCTTGGGCAAGACGCACTCGTACTCGTTCGGGTTTTTGTTCTAGGCTATTCACTGATCGCACCGGAAATCCTTCCGGTGCGGAAGATAGCCCAGGACATTCGTCCCGATCTATTTTACCCCAGTGTGGACGATTGAGGGGAGCTATATCCCCTCATAACTCAGAAGAAAAAATCCAACTCAGCCATTGTTTCCGGTGCAGGGTGGGATTGACATCCCAAATTATTGAGAAGACCAGCATCTATATGCTGGCCTATCAGATTATTAAGAAGACCAGCATCTATACTCGTTGAGGGTAGAAATTTCATCCATCCTGTCATTCCTGCGCATGCAGGAATCTCCTTGTGAACAGGTGGTTAGGAGATGCCT
>DYKH01000186.1 GCA_020722685.1 Caldithrix sp.
TCTCGCTCAAGGGAAGCGGCAGGGCTCTTTCGCCCCCTTCATAGCCGGAAGAGCGTTTTGCCGATGGAACAACCTTTTCCTCGACCAAACTGTTCCAAGAGCCGCAGGAGGGACACCTTCCTTGCCAGCGCGGGGATTCGTTGCCGCAGCTTTGACACACAAAATGAGTTTTGGTTTTAGTGTTTTTCAAAATCAATCTTTGTGGCCAAGTCCTACCTGAGTTTTGTACTCTTTCTTTCGCCTGCGATTGAAATTACAGGCTTGGAAGTGTCAGTCATCTAAAGAAGATCGACAAGTAATAGTCGACTTTCATGTTTTAGCCTGATGATTCATTATCAAATGATGGTTCTTGAGGACGTTGCTAAATTCAGCTCCTACAAATCGGACATTAAGGGTCTTGGAGACCTTTGGAAACTGTCCAAAAAGTTAAACAAGGGGTGGGATAAATGGGTTTCAGATTTGGCTAACCTTTAAGTCCTAACGGCACCGAGCTCAACCGCCGCGCTGGTCAGGCTCATTCTCACGTTTTCATAAACCAAGAATGGCGGACAAGGCTTTTGCTATCTGCTGAATGCAGGAATTATCCAAATGTCCAAGAACCTTGATAATCCGACGCTTGTCAATTACTCGAATCTGCTCACAAAGCACTACCGAATCTTGGGGCAAGCCACCGACACCTGCAGGGACAGACACATGTGAAGGCAAAAGTGCACGACGAATTTTTGTAGTAAACGGCGCAATGATTGTATGGGGACTGACCGCGTTGGCGCGGTCAATCTGTAACACAACGACAGGACGCACGCCCGCTTGTTCTGTGCCTAGCACTGATTAAGGTCGCATAACACCACGTCGCCGCGCGTGATGGTTACCATTGGATTTCTCCGCCTGCCAGACTATTCTCATAGTCTTCAAGACTAGGCAAGTAATCGGAGAAACCCGACTCGGAAAGTTCCAAGCCTTCAGCAAACTGATTCCACATTTGCCAGCGAGTACTATCTTGCCTCATTAGTAAGAAATCTGCGAAATCGCTCACTTCTTGGACAAGCGATTCGGGCAACTGACGAATCTTGGTCATAGTCATATCATACACACTCATGCCTTTGCTCCTTTCTTGACTAGACACTACGCTTAGCAACTTGTTAAGCACCGCTCGACGATCAAGCCCCTTCTCATTCCTTCACATCCCTAATAGTTCGACAGTCTCCTGATGTCCACTTTGAAAGCGCGCCAAAGTATCAAAAAGCACCCAGAAATCCAAGCCATTTTTAGAATCCGGGCTTGACAAAGCCAATCCATTTGCTTAGATTTCTCCGCCCTATAAACCTTTGCGGAGGAACTTTGCGATATTTGCACCTGATTGCCCTGGTGTTCATCCTATCAAGTTGTGATAAAAGCCAACCCTCTCCCACCGCCAAACAGATCGAGCGGTTCTGCAACGCCTACATCGGCTATCTGGTCGCTGCCACGGCCGATACCGCCAAAATTGCCAACCGGCAGTCCTATTTTGACTCGGCGCTCGAACAACAAAACATGAACGAAAGTGAATTTTTTGCTGTATTGGACTATCTAAAAAGCCATCCCGAAGAGCTTGAACGTATCATTGTCAAAGTTGATGAAAGATTGCGCCATCGCCAGCAGCAGGCAGATAGTACGCGAAAGCAAAAATGACTGGCCGCGGGCTATGTCGAGATGGCGAACTCCTTTCATGGCCTGGTACTTGCTCCCGGAACCGTCACGGCGTTTTTGTCCAATTCGCTGACGATCTCCAAAAGCTCCTTGTCCTGCATTGGCTTGTCCAATTCGATGGCGTAAATTTGATAGGACCCATCGCGGTCGGAATGGAAAAGGATGCGGCTGTCATCGGCGGAAAAGACCGGATAGGCATCCACGGCTGCGTTGCAGGTTAGCCGATGGATTTGCAGAGAGTCGAGACGGGCAAAGTAGATGTCATAATTTTCACGGTCTTTTGCAAAAAAGACAATCTTATCACCCGCGTGCGAAAGCGTTGCTCCCACATCTTCTCCTTCGCTTCCCAACAGTTTTCTTGCCGGTTTGTTGGAAAGCTTTTTCACATAAATGTCGTAGCCGCCGATCTCATTCGCAGAAAAGTAGATTTCCTTGCCCTGCTTACCATAGTCGCCCAACGCTTTTCCGCCCACGGAGTTGGTGAGCTGGCGGATGGCCCCTGTTTGTAAAGAAAGCTCAAAAATACTGCTGTGCTTCTCGCTCGTTGGCACGTCGCGCAAGTCGGATCGATCCGATAGGAACATTAGCTTTTCACCCGTCGGCGAGAACCTTGGCGACCAGTCGTCGCTTGGGCTGTCGGTCAAGCGCTTTTCCTCATGGCCGGCTAAATTCCCCAAATAGATTTCTCGAGTCAGATCCTCCAAATGCTCGTGAACGGAATCGTCCCGTGTCGAAGTAAAAGCAAAAGTTTGTCCATCCGGTGCAAAGACCGGCCCTTCGTCTCGGGCTTGATTGCGAGTGAGCCGGCGCAGATTCTTCCCGTCCGAATCCATGACATATATTTCCCAATTATCATCCCGGTTGCTTTGAAAAAGAATCCAGCGGCCATCGGGAGAACAGCTCGGGAAGGCGTTATCTCTTCTTCCGTCGCTGATGCGCCGGATTTGGTACGGACAACCGAGGATTTTGGCAATCCGTTCCGAGTAAGTATTGCCGCTCGGGCTGTACAACACGCTCTTGAAAGCATCCAATGCTTCCTTCTGATCGTTCTTTTGCCAAAGAACCAATCCCTTTTGCACCAGCGCTTCATTCAGGCCCGGTCGAAGCTGAAGAGCTTTGTCATACGCCTCGATGGCTTGATCAAGCTTTTTGAGCTGCGAGTAGACATTGCCCAAGGTAATGTAATTGGCTGGATTGGTCGGCTCCAGGTTGATGACTAGCTGCAGTTCTTCTACCCGATCATTCAATTCCTTTTCTTTTTTGTTGAGCGATTGGCTTCCCGCGCACGATAACAAGTAAGAAAGTAGCACCAAAAGGCCCAGTCGTTTCATAATTCTCTCCCAAAGGGGTGAAAATGTTGCCAGATTCTTTTTGCCAATTGTTGAGAAATCCCGGAAACTTGCGCCAATTCTTCCGCCGATGCGGATTTCACCTTGGCCGCAGAACCAAACCTCCTGATCAGCAAATCCCTCTTGGCCGGGCCGATTCCCGGTACGGCTTCGAGTGCGGATCTTAGCGTCCTTTTCCTTCGCAGGCTACGGTGATAGGTGACGGCAAATCTGTGCGCTTCATCGCGGACCCGCTGTAACAAATGCAAACCGGCCGAGTCCTTGCGAATATTCTGCGGATCCGAGATGCCCGGCACATAAACTTCATCCAACCGTTTTGCCAAAGCGATGATGGGCTGATCTTTGATTTCCAGACGAGCCAAAGCTTCCATGGCCGCAGACAACTGGCCCTTGCCGCCGTCGATCAGGATGAGGTCCGGTAATGCACCATTCTCGTTTCGCAGGCGGGAGTACCTCCTGCCTACTGCCTCTCGCATCATGGTAAAGTCGTCAGGCGTCGATTTACTGCGAATGCGGAACCGGCGATAATCGGACTTGTGCGCCTTGCCGTTGACGAAGCAGACCATAGAAGCCACCGGATCGCTTCCTTGAATATTGGAGATGTCGAAAGCTTCGATTCGCTTAGGCGGCTTGAGCAGGTGCAAATCCTTCTGCAATGCCTTGACCGAGCCGGCCAGATAATCCGCCGATTTCATCTTTTGCAGCTTGAGCTCCTGCAACAGTAAGTGGGCATTCTTTTGGCACATCAGCAAAAGCTGTGATTTTTCGCCGCGCTTGGGAACAGTCAACGCGACCTTGCCGGCACGCTTTTGCGACAACCAGTTTTGGATCGTCGCCTGCTCTTCTCCCAGATCGGTGGGCAAAAATATCTCGCTGGGGACATAGTCCGCCTTGAGGTAGTACTGCTTGATGAAGGCGCTGGTGACGGTATCGAGATTTTCTTCTTCCGCGCCGTTGAGATAAAAATGCTGCCTGCCGATGATCTTACCGTCCCGGACCTTGAACACGACGCTGCACGAATCACCGTCCTCGCTGGCGATGGCCACCACGTCTCGATCCGCCAGGCTCTGATCCACTACCTTTTGCCGCGATTGGAACTGCTCGATGCTGTTCAGTTGATCGCGCAGCCGGGCGGCGGCCTCGAAACGCAAAGCCGCGGCCATTTCCTGCATGTGCGCTTTAATATCCTCCACGACCTTGCGGCTTCGGCCCTCGATAAAGCTTACGACGTATTCCAAAACCTGATTGTACTCTTCCCGGGAGACCAGTCCTTCACAGGGACCATGACAGCGCTTGAGATGGTATTGCAAGCAAATTTGAAATTTCTTTTGAGCGATCGACTCGGCGGTCAGGTTAAGATTGCACGTGCGGATCGGGAACAATCTCTTGATCGTCTTCAATAGCTCGCGCATGGAGGTGACATCGGTGTACGGGCCGAAATAGCGCGAGCCGTCGCGGATGATTTTGCGCGTCGGGAAAATGCGCGGGAACGGCTCGTTGGTTACGCGAATGTAGGGGTAGCTCTTGTCGTCTTTGAGATTGATGTTATAGCGCGGCTTGTATTCCTTCACCAAATTGGCTTCGAGAATGAGCGCCTCGACCTCAGAGTCGGTGATGATGGTCTCCAAATCCGCAACTCTGGCTTGCAGCCGAGCCAGTTTTGGGTCATGAGGCCTTCCGGTTTGAAAATAGGATCGGACTCGATGCTTGAGCACCTTGGCTTTCCCGATGTAGATAATCTCGCCCTTTTTGTCCTTGAATAAATAGACTCCGGGTTTGTTGGTAAGATTCGCCAGCTTTTCTTTAATATTTTCGGGTAGGTCGTGTGTCATCTCGCGCGCTAAAACATTTCCCAGTGCAGCACCTCACTCAGCGGTCTCCTTGCCTTCGGGGGCACGACAGCTTTGGGGTAGCCAACGGCCAACAAAGCGATCAATTTGTACTGTGAAGGAACCTGCAATAGGGCGCTGATCTTGTCGACATAGGGCTTTTTGTCGCCGGCCACCCAACAAGAACCTAAACGTAAGGCCGTCGCAGCGAGGAGAATATTCTCGGCGGCGACACAGCCGTCCTCTAAATAGTATTTGGTATCACGACTGTAGACCGCAATGCAAGCGGGCGCTTGAGCGATGAATTTGCCGTAATCGGTGATTTCGGCAATCTTGGCTCTCATGCTGCTATCTATGATGACGACGAATTCGCATGGTTGTAGGTTCCGAGCCGTCGGCGCGCGCCTACCGGCGTCGGCGAGCTGTTGCAGCAGCTCGCGCGGTACGGGATTCGGCTGAAACTCGCGGACACTTGCCCGATTGTTAATCGCCTCGAACAAGTCCATTCTCTTTCCTCGTCCTCCTTGATGATCCAAGGACAATATAGAAAAAGATTATGAAAAAGAAAAGCCGTTTCATCTTCTTAATCTGTTCCCGGAGTCACGAGTCGAAAGCCAGGCCATTAGATTATCAAGGTCGGTCTTGATGATCAGATCTCCGGCTTTTGCATTGAGCGTACACTCATCGATGAAACGGCTGCAAACAAGCACCGTCAGCGGTCACTTTTTTTCGTAGGCTTCCTTGATGAGGCTTTCCAAGCGGTGTTTGGGATCGCGAACGATTTCTTCGTCAACGGTGAATTTGTCACAGTCCAACAGCCGCAAGCCGTACTCATAGTCCCGCAGCATGTCGTTACAAACTTGCTCAAAATTCTTGCCGTCTTGGTTGGCCCGGTCGGCCAGCATTTCCACTGCTTTCGGCGTAAAGGTAATGACGATTCCGTTGCTCGCCAGAAATCGCTTTTGGAAGCTTCGGAGATAATAGCTGGTCAATAACTTGGTCAATTCGGCTTGGGGATGATCGACCATCTCTCGCGTCACCACCAAGCGTTGGAGGTCCGTATCCGGCAACAGCTTTTCGTACTTGATCAGGACGCGATCCACCACGCTTACCAAGCCGCGTGCACCGGTCCGTTCTTCATAAGCAAGCTCGGCGATTCGTTGCAGGGCGTCATCCTCGAATTCGATCTCAATCCCATAGGCCTTAAAGTCGTGCTTCTTGCTGAGAATGACCGAGCTGTTCGGATTCTTGAGAATGCGGTAAAGTCCTTGAACGTCCAAATCATTCAAAGTGACCACGACCGGCAACCGGCCCACAAACTCGGATTCAAAGCCGAATTTGATCAAGTCTTCGGAGCGGGTCATGCGCAGCGTTTGCACGATTTCGCCGGTAGAAGCGGCCGAGTCCTCCTTCGTTCGGAAACCCACCGGCTGCTGGTTGAGCCGCCGGCGGATGATGTCCGCCAAATCGGTGAAGGCACCGCTCATGACGAAAAGGATGTTCTTGGTGTTGATTTTCTTGCGTGTCACTTTGCCGGTGCGCTGCGCCTCCATGGCCGCTTCCATTTGCGAAGCCAAATCGTGGGGCGTCTTGAGATCGACCTCGGACTCTTCCATCAGCTTGAGCAGGTTGCGTTGCACGCCGGTGCGGGATACGTCCGGGCCAATCCCATTTCCGGATGAGGCGATCTTGTCGATTTCATCCAAGTAAATGATGCCGTATTCGGCCAGCTTGATGTCGCCGTTTGCCTCGTGAACCAAGCCGCGAACCAAATCCTCCACGTCACCGCCGACGTAGCCGGTCTCACTGAATTTGGTGGCGTCTCCCTTTACAAAAGGCACGCCGATTCTTTTGGCAATAAGCTTGATAATGTACGTCTTCCCCACGCCGGTGGGTCCGATCATGAGAATGTTGCTCTTGATGCGCCCGACCAATTCACCGACGCCGTTCGGCTCAGCCTCGATTTTCATGCGATTGAAATGCGTACAAATCTTAGTCGCCAGCACCTCGATGGCCTCCTCTTGGCCGATAACAAACTGGGACAAGAACTTTTCCAGCTCGGTAGGTTTAAGATTGAAATTGATCTTTGGCGGCGCCGAACCTGCGTTTTTCTTGTCGCCGGGATAATTGCCGACTTCGTCAGGGTCCGGGGGAATAACGACTCGATCCCCATACTTGTTTTTCAGAAAGTCCGAAACTTCCCGTCTAATTTCCTCGGGATTGGGCATTTTATTCTCAGCCATGACAGCTACACGTATCCTTTCTACTGTTTCTGATTTCTCAATGTTCATCGCATGTAACCTCCCACCCGGTACAAAGGTTCCATGCACAGAAGCCGGGGGCTATGGCAATAGAAACTCATTGAAAAAGAGGACAGTCGCATTATTGAAAAAGTCACGATTAAACTTTTTCTGAAAACCGTGTCCTTCATCTTTGGCCAACAGGTACCAGGTTTTGTTGCCGTTGCCGCGTACCGTTTTGACAATCTGCTCTGCTTCGGTGACCGGGACTCTCGGATCGTTCAGCCCCTGAGCGACGAAAAGGGGCTTGGTGATCTTGTGCGCGTTGGTCGTCGGGGAGATGGCGTTGAGAAACTCGCGCATCTTCGGGTCGCGCTCATCTCCGTATTCGACGCGGCGGAGGTCGCGGCGATACTCCTGCGTACTTTCCAAAAAAGTGACATAGTTGCTGATGCCAACAATGTCCACCCCGCATTTGATGCGATCGTTGAAATTGAACATGGAAGAAAGCACCATGTAGCCGCCATAGGAACCGCCATACACCGCCACGCGATCCTTGTCCAGTTCCGGACGAGTGGCGATCCAATCGAGCAGCTTGCCGATGTCTTTGACCGATTCTTCTCGCTTAAAGCCGTTATCCAGGCTGACGTAGGTTTTGCCATAGCCCGTGGAGCCGCGAACGTTGGGCAGCAACACCGCGCATCCCAACTCATTGACCCAGTATTGGACAATGGGATTAAAAACCGGAAGCGCCTGACCCTCCGGTCCGCCGTGAATATTGATGATCACCGGAAACGGCTTTTGGCTCTTGACCTTTGGCGTGTAATAGAAAGCCGGAATCATTCGCGCTTTGCCGTTAACCGTGTCGAAAGTCGGATACTCGATCAATTGCGGCGTGACAAAGACCTCGGGGTTGAGTCCGCCGACTTCGCTGAAGGTCCAGCGAGTGTAGGTTTTCTTGTGAAGGTCAAAGGTGTACACGTCACTCGGACTGTTGGACGAATTGATTGTCAAGGCTAATAGCTTGCTGGCCGGATTGAATTTCATGCCGCCGATCAGACCGACCGGCGGCGCAGGAATCGCGACCTCTTTTTGGGATTTGGTATTTATTAGCCGCAACTTGCTGATACCGCCTTCATTGGTCACCAAGGCAATCCATTTTCCATCCGGCGATAGGGTAAAGCCGGCCACGTCCCAGGAAATGTCGGCGGTCAAAACCGTCTTCGTCCTGGCCGGCCAATCCATTTTGATCAATTGACGAAACTCACCATTCTCATCCGAGGTGTAGTATATGCTCTTCCCATCTTTGCTCCAGCGGGCGCCGCCGTAAAAGACTTTTTTCTCTTGGGGAGGTACCATTGGCTCTTTTTTCCCGGAGGCGACATCCAGAACGTGGACGTAAGTTTCCTGTATGGAAATCTGCTGCTGAACCAGCAGTTTGGAGTTGTCGGCCGTCCAATCCAGTGCGCTCCAGGTTCCATCAACCTCCAGCAGCAGGCGGGCACTGCCGAGGCTGTCGGTTTTCATCACATAAATGTCGGTATCGCGGCCGTTTCTTCTGGTGCTGGAAAAGGCATAAAGCTTGCCGTCGTAACTCCATGGACCGCCGGTGTTCCTCGATTTGCCATCGGTGAGAAGCTGGTACTTGCCGGTGTTCATATCAAAAGCGTAGAGCTGATAAAACTCGCCGCCGCCCACGTCCATGGCGAAAAGGAAGAGTCTCTTGCCGGGCTGCGGACAGAACGCTCCGCCCGCTACCGGCTCACGGAAAAAGGTGATCTGCTGTCTCGCTCCCCCAGGACCGGCCAGGTAATGAATCTGGTTGGTCTCGGCAAAGCGAGTGGAAATGAGCATGCCGCCGGTGGTGGGGTCCCAATCGGAAAACGCCGCCGAGCGAATGCTTTGGTATTGGTTCATGCGCTCAACAATTGAATCCGGAATATCCGGGACATCCTCCATGAGCAAGTTGCCTACTTCCTTCTTCTGCTGTGAGTAGAGGATAATTGTCAGAGCAAATAGAATGACGACGGTCAGTACTTTTTTCATAGAGCTCTCCAAAACGAACTTGAATTTCAACTACGAACAAGGCGTTCAGAAGCTGCAGGGGTGACAAGATCACGAGATGGCTACGATCAACCGGATAACAAGAGTGGATACCACTCTGTCAGGCCGAGATTCAATCCTGGCATGCAATCCGGCAAATCCGGGCTATCCTGTGATCCGGTCAAAAAACAATTTATCAAACAGCAACCGCTTGCCTTGATCGATCATTTTTCCATACTGC
>DYKH01000691.1 GCA_020722685.1 Caldithrix sp.
TTTGGCTGAAGAAGAAGTTTGTGGTGTCCAGTCACTACTGCATGACGCTGGATCGGGTGCCGGAAGATTTATACCCCGAGATTGCCGCCAATGAACGCCAGTGGGCGCAGTGGAAGCAATTGGGCGTTTGGGATGGTGATGCGCCGGGGACGGTGGAGGACTTGCAGGCTGTGCCGTATCGAATGCTGGATACAGCGCAGTTCACTGATGATTTTAAGTGGAGGCTTATGGCCAGCATCGATGATTTCGATGATCGCATTGGTGGCACCATTATTAATGCGGACAATTTCCAAGCGCTTGCCCTATTGAGTAATCGGATGGCAGGCGCTGTCGATTTTATTTATATTGATCCCCCATACAACGCAACCACGAGTGAAATCGCCTACAAGAATGGCTTTAAACATGGTTCTTGGATCACGCTCATGGAGAACCGACTGTCTCGAGCGAAAGCGTTAATGCGCCCGGATGCACCAGTTTGTGTGGCAATCGATGAGAACGAGAGGGAGCATCTATCGCAGCTCATGAAGGACCTGTTTCCAGACGGGGATACAACTCAGATCAGCGTGATTCACAATCCGCGTGGTATTCAGGGCAGTGGGTTCTCTGTAACGAATGAATCAGCGATTTTCTTCAGGCCTGAAGGCAAGCAGCTGGGAAAGCGTAGTCTTAGTGATTCGAAGTCTAAGCCGTTGATGAAAACCGGCAGTGAATCAGAGCGGCACACGGCAAAGAACTGCTTCTATCCAATTTTCGTTAAGGACGGAGTAGTCGCTGGGTTCGGAGATGTTCCTGATGATGGCTTTCATCCGAGCGGTGCTTGTACTGAAAGCGAGAATGGGATGTTGGCTGTGTGGCCGATCTCATCGACAGATGGATTAGAGCGAAAATGGCGCTACGCAAGACAATCGGTCGAGGCAATTATTGACAATCTTGAAGTAAAGACGGGAAGAAACGGGCTGCCCTCTATAAATCTCGCCAAGGATAAGGAGTCCTACAAGACAGTCTGGAGCGACGCTGAGTTCAATGCGGCCGAATATGGGAGCACCTTATTGAAGAACATCGTTCCCGGCAATGGATTTTCATTTCCTAAGTCGCTATTTACGGTTCGACATGCGATAGCAGCAGCGAACTGCAGATCTAATGGGGTAATTTTGGACTTCTTTGCGGGGTCTGGAACTACTGCGCATGCAGTAATTTCGCTGAATCGAGACGAGGATCTTGACCTCTCGTATGTAATGGTTGAACAAGGCGATTACTTCGATACTGTCCTGAAGCCCAGAATTCAGAAAATCGTCTTCTCTGCTGATTGGTCAGAGGGGAAGGCGACAAATCCAGAGTCTGGCATCTCCCACTGCTTCAAAGTCCTCAAACTCGAAAGCTACGAGGACACCCTGAACAATCTGCAACTGCGCCGCACCGCCG
>DYKH01000187.1 GCA_020722685.1 Caldithrix sp.
ATTCCTGCCAATGCATGAATGACAGCCCTGGCAGGACACCCCGTGATTGGTTACCTCCGCGCAGCGGTAACCTTCACAGGTTACTGGAGGTTTCAAATATTAAAAGTTGAATGCGACGCCCAGTTGAATTTGGCGCGGCTCCATGTACCAGTCGGAGTGCAGAACGTTGTCCTCCAGCGTGCTGACGCGATTGGGATCGCTGCTGGCGCTGCGCGTTCCCAAGGTGTACTCCGGGCTGCCGGTATCGGCATAGACATCGTGTGCACCGCGTTGATCGAAGAGATTGTAAATGTAGGCGAACACGGAAAAGTCAAATCCACCCAAGGGCAGCTTTTTGTAAAAACGCAAGTCGACGGAGCTGATGCTGGGTTTGCGGGCGCTGTTTTCCGCAAGACCGCTAAAGGAACTGCTGCCGGCCACTTCGCCCACGGCAAATTGCGGTGTGTAGGGTGAGCCGGTCCAGTACTTTGCCAACAGGCTTATGCGCCAGCTTTGGGTGCCGACGCCCACGGTGGCATTGATCGTGTGACGTTGATCCCATCCCAGCGGCACCAATTGGATGCGCGGCGCTTTCTGGTCCCGACGATCATAGTAGGCGTCCAATGGATTGGAAGCGCTGCCTTCGGCCACCATAAAGCTGTAGTCCATGCTGGCTTCAAAATAATTGGAATACCGCTTATTCAGCGCCAGTGTCACGCCTTTCACGTTCGAGTAGTCTTTGTTTTCGTACATCTGGTAACCGACACTGGGGAAATAAGTGGTGATCAAGGGACTGGCGCCAACCCAGTCGCGCACGTCCCGATAGAACAAGGTCACGTCTACGCCCAAATCCGTGGTCAATTGCTGCTGCAAGCCGATCTCGTACATCACGGTGCGTTGCGGATTCAAATCGGCATTGGCGAGAAAGCTATTGTTCCCGCTGGTGCGGGATACTTTGAGCTCCGCGCCTGGATCGTCAGCACCTTCTTTTGCGCCGTACAGAATCTTGAAGGAGGGCATCTGGAAAAAATGGCCGTAAGAAAAGTGGATAACGCCTCTATCGGTGATTGGATAGGCTATGCCGAAGCGCGGGCTGAGCTGCTTTTTCGGCGTCGTGTCCTTGAACCAGAAAGCCCGTCGTTCTTCCAGCGTGTACTCCACCAATTCCGAGTCCGGCACCGAGGAGCTATAGTTTTTGTACTTGTGCTCCTTCTTGAAAGGATCGTAGACGTTCGGATCCGCTGGGTCGGCCAAAACCTGCCCCTTGGCATCGAAGTAGTCAAAGCGCAAGCCAAAATTGATGATGAGATCCTGGAATTCCATCTTGTCCTGCACATAGGCGGAAAACTCGAGAGGCTTGTGATCGTAGCTGTTGTGCTCCGGGGTATCCGTTCCCGGAACCGCTGGCAAAAAGGGGATGATTTCATCGTTGCCAAGCTTGCGCGGGATGATATTGAACTCATCAAGGGTCAGGTGGTAAAACCGAGCTTCCACGCCGCCTTTCAACTGATGGCTTTTGGTCACCTGACTGGTAATGTCAAATTTGGCGACGTTATAGCTGGTGTTGCGCTTAAAGTGTTGCATCTGCGTGCCGCCATCGGAAAAGCTGTAATTCGAGGGCGCAATCAGCGAATCCGGATGGACATAGCCTTCCTTGTCGCCAGTGATAAAATATCTGACGCTCCTGTCCTCACCGGTTCCGGTGACTACGCTATCATAGCCAACGCTATTGAGCGGGTCTTCATAGACATAATGTTTATAATCAGAGGAAAAGTTGGTAAACTTGGCTTCGTAAAAAGTCGTCGGGTTGAGGGTGTGAGTCAAAGTGACAATGTGGTTGATTGCGTTTTCGAACCGACGATAGTTCCCGTCCGGATTGTACTTGTAATAGCGATCATACCAGCGAAAGTTGTTATCGTTGCCCATGAGGCTATATGTCAACCTCATGGAGGGAGTGAGCTTGTAAGCGAGCTTTAATTGCCCACTTAGTTTTTCAAAAGGATTCATGGAAACGAGCGTGCCGTCGCCCTGCAAGCCTTGCGGGGTGAACCACCGTTTGCCGTACAAATAGCCTTCGTTGGAAAAATAACGGCCGTTGGCGAAGAAGGTGAGGCGGTCGCCCAAAACCGGGCCGCTCAGACTGGCCTGCAGATTGTAGATGGGATTAAAATCACGCAGCGGATTGGTCTTCTTATAAGTCCCCTCGCCGGGCTGGCGAATGGCTCGCAGACTATCGCCCTTTGGCTCCAACACCGCGAAAGCATCATCATCATAGCTGATGTAATCCCCGACATAACCGGAGACTTCACCATGGAATTGCTGCCCGCCCTCTTTGGTGACGATGTTCACGACAGCGGACATGGCTTGCCCATATTCCGCGTTGAAGGTCCCGCTGATGACTTGCAGTTCCTGTACGGACGAGTTTTCCACTTCCAGCCCCAGCTCGCCGTTGTAATTGTCCGTGGCGGCAATGCCATCGACCCAGTAAGCGACCTCGCCGCTACGACCGCCACGCACATGGATGCCGCCGAGACCATCGCGCACCAGACCCGCCTGCAGTTCCAGCACGTCGGCCACTTCTTGCACCGGCATGGCCTGTATCTCCTCCGAGCTGACGGCAGAAAGGGAAGAGGTCATGTCCTTTTGCACGATTGGCTTTTCCGCCACCACGGTCACTTCCTCGCCGGTTTCCAGTACTGTCTGGTTCAGGCTAAAGTTGATCGTAGTGGTCATATCGATAGAGACCTTTACATTCTCCGTCGTCTTGGGTTGATAGCCAATCATCGCCGCTCGCAAATTGTAGGTTCCGGGCGGGACGTTCAAGATGAAATAGTATCCGTTGAGGTCCGCGGCCGCGCCCATGGAAGTACCTTCTATGAGCACATTGACGGCAGGCAGCTTCTCGCCGGTCTGCGCATCGGTGATCGTACCGACGATTTTGCCGGAAGTGCCGGCCCAGATGAGCGTCGGCACACAAAGCAAAAACAGCAGACTGCCTAACAATCGTTTGGTTCGCATCGCATTCATCATACTCTATCCCTGACAATTAATGGTTGCAATTTGTGGAGCAAGGTGCTTTGGTCAAAATAAGCTAAAAGACAACCCGTAAGAAATACGTCAATCCGAATGAACTTTAAAAGAGGTGCGACTGCCGCAGCTCTCGCGCACGATGAGCTGGGCTTCCAGCTCACGATGGAACTCCCCATTATTTTGACCATCGATCCGTTCGATGAGTCTCTCCACCGCCAGCCGACCCATTTCGGCAATGGGTTGGCGCATGGTCGTCAAGCCGACGAACTTGGCGAACTCGATGTCATCAAAGCCGACAATGGCTACGTCGCCCGGGATATGAATGCCCTCCTCCTTGGCGGCGCGCATGACCCCCAAAGCCTGCACGTCGCTGGCTACGAATAGAGCGGTGGGCATAGCCTTACCCAAAGCGATGACGCGATGCATGGCTTCGTATCCTGCCTGCTCGTTGAAGCCATGTTCACCGCCTTTGGCATCGCAAATGACCAAAGATCGATCATCGAAGCCAAGTCCGCTTTCGCTTAACGCTTGCTTAAAGCCTTCCAAGCGTAAAATGGCGGGAAAGCTACTCAGGTGGCCGTTGATCATACCCAAGCGTGTATGGCCAAGCTTAATGAGATGTCGAGTAGCTTTCTTTGCAGCATCGCAATTAGCCACGGCGATCGAATCGATTTTTTTGTTAAGATTATCGACAACTACGATCGGAATGGTCGCTTCGAGGAATCTATCGGCAAAAGTGTCTGAAAGTCCGGTAGAAATGATGAGAACTCCATCGGCGCGTCGCTCGGAAAACACCCTTTCCAAAACGCTGTCGCGGCGCTCCATGCGATCAACGGAATAGAGGATCAAATCATAGCCGTATTCGGTGAGGGCTCGCTGCACGCTCCTAAGCAGCTCGGCAAAGAAATAGTTGGTAAAGAAGGGAACGACGCTGGCAACGGTAAAGGTTTTTTTTCGGGCCAAGCTTTGGGCAATCGCATGAGGTTGGTAGTCCAGCTCCTTGACAACCTGAAGAATTCGCTCCTTGGTTGCCGGATTGATCAGCGGGCTGTTGTTAACGGCACGAGATACGGTTCCGATTCCCACACCGGCTTTCTTGGCGACATCATAGATGGTCGTTGCCAATCCGTCACTCCGTTTTTCGCGGCGATCATTGTAGTGGACTATGGTGGAAGACTCGTGTCTTGAGCTATCCCAGGCTTGTCGATAGACGGGAAGCGCTTCCAAAAATGTGGGCTAATTTTACAAAATGATTGCTTCTTTGTCAAGGCTTTTTTATGGAATCAAGATGGAACATAAATGCCTTGGCTTCATTGTTCGCCAAGGCATTTCGAGCAATAGAACCTGTTCAAAGCAGTACGCCGCTACGTCCTCAACGGTGGTGTACCGACTTCATGGCAGCAGGGTCATCTTCTACGTCTTTACAAACTCACCCGCTTGCATGCGGCAGAGGCAAATGCCAGCGCTGACTTTTTCGCCAATAGCATTTCTTCCATTCCATCGTGCGGAATGATTGCCGGCAGGCATTTGTCCATCAACCAATGTGATAATCCTTTGGCCGAGGACGTTGTAAACATCAATTCGCACGTGGCTGCCTTGTGGTAAAGAGTATTCAATACTCGTTTCCGGATTGAAGGGATTAGGATAGTTTGACTTCATCTCATAGCTCATCGGTAGAGGGACCACTATTGTCAAGGGTGGTTGCTCGCCAACCTTCGGCATCCCTGACTCTCCACCGACATAGACATGAACTAACGCTCCCTGGCACTTCTCAACGGCCAGATTGGACAATACCGGCCGCAAAGTGACCACTTCACCACGCAAGCTCTGCACGGGGAAAATCACCGGCATCGCTTGATAGCTCTCGCCGCTGGTGCGTACTTGTTTGAAAGTTATGGTTTGCGAGGAGGACTTGACGTTTTCAGGTACAAGCTCAAACGATACCTCCACTGGCGTTTTTCCATCTTGGCTCAAAGCGCCAATCTCTAAATTGTAGAGACCGGCAGTAAATGCCAAACTGTCGGCATCTACAGGCAATTGAATGTTCGCTATGGTCATGGCTCCCTGCAACTGATTGGAGGTAAGCAATTGATCATCGGATACGAAAGGGAATGCCAGAGCGGTGTTCTTGGCGCCTGAAATCACTTTGACGGAGCTCATTTGCAGGGATAATACACTGGTACTGTTCATAGAATAAATGCTTCGCCGGTGGTAAGCAAAATTCTCCTCAGCTAAGCCTTTACCCAAACCGCCGCTTGGGCCCAAAGTCAAAGTATAAGGAGCGGATCCCGCGCTGCGCCAAACCGCCTTGGCGGTGGCACCCGGTGGATTGGCCACCGAAAGCGAAGCATCCGCCCCATTAGTACCAATGACAACACCAAACTGGCCATCCACCCAAGAGTTACCGTTATAGTAGGCCTTGCGAATGTTCTTGGCATCCCAAGCATCGTGCCAGACCACGGAAAAGGCCCCACTGCTATGGCCGCTGCCGGTTGGCCGCAAATAATCCCGGTAATCGTAAAACTCGCTAAAGACGGTGGGATTGAGATTCTTATTGTGCATGACTACCTGCTTGCCGCCGGCATGAGACCAATCCTGCGCTTGCCAGACTATATGCCGATCAAGACTGCCGGCAAGCGCGTACGAGGAGTATTGGTTATTGTTGGTCCACGTTTGGCTCACCTGGGTGGCGCTGCCCCAATTGCTGCCGTAATATTGTTGATGATAGACCTGGCTGCCATTGTCCCATGTGAGATTGTAGTAAGCATAGCCATCGCTCTTATACACCAGACTCGGATTCCGACTGGAGCCGGTTGTTCCACTAACAGTGGCGGCCGCCTGCCAACTGCCACCTGTATAACGTCGGTACTTCAGGCCACCGGTTCCGCGGTAGACAACCATCAGGTCAAGGCTATGGCTGGGTACACTAGCAACGATGACCGGCAAAGGATCACTGCTGCCGACGCTGCTGGCCAGAGTGGTTATACTGCTCCAAGAGCCAGATGCATAGCTGCGATACAGAATATCGTGGGTGCTCCCGTTCTTGCGCTGCCAGACAACATAGAGAGTACCTGAGCGTTCGGAAATGGATGGGCATTTGTTGTTATAATTGCCAGTACTAAGTTTGACTGAAGTCGAGTTTTCCAACGTGGTCCCATTTGTCGTGGTGCGGCGGTAAAAAATTTCACCTTCTGACTCGAAAACCATATGTATTCTTCCGTCACTTGTTGCACATAATTTGCGTTGATTGTTCAAAGCAGTGGCTTCCGTTGATGCGGAAAAAGTAGTATTCTCTAAGGTCGTATAAAAGTCAATAGACATATTATTGCCATTCATACTTTTCAGAATAATTGCTTTGTCAGAAAATTTGTCAGCGCCATAGCCTCCGATAGAGTTCGAGTTGGGATTACTCCAAGGAGAAAACATGGTATAAACGTCCAATTTGTAAGAGTCGTTAGCGTCTGCCAACCAATCAGGGTGCGATTGTTTGCCGGCAGTGGTTTGAACTTCGCGTAGTTCCATTTCATCTAATCCAGTAAAAGGATTCGGATTTAAAGCGACGAATGGATAAACATAATTCGATCCACTTTTTTGCCAATCCCATTTTTTGTCGGCACACTCGACGTCGATGTTGGAGCCATAAGTTACATGCGTTATCAATAATCCCGGTCCCGCTAACCTTAATGGTCCGCCATTATATTGACGCCAGCTACTTTCATAATAGCTGAGCAGTTGTCTGTTTTCCGCTAAGAAATAATGTGTGCCTGGGGTAACTTCTATTTTGTTGGCATCGCCAGTTGTAATTGCATCCTGCAATAGGTCATTCGTATTGGAAGTTATGAGGGTAGGCGTTATCCAGCCTATTCCTGTTTTAGCTCTCTCAAGAGCACACATGGGGCCTGTTCCCTTGCCATCCATGAGGCCCCAATATCCGATACCAGTGTAGTGGATTCCTCCAAAAAGATAATGTCCATATTCGTGGACTATGATACCTATGTCGTGAAGACAAAGGATGTCATTTTGAATAGTGCCGGAACCTGGAAAACCCGCTCGGATTTGCTTGCCATCCAATGTTAAGTACTGGCTACCGCTGCCGAATGTACCGTAGCTGCCGGTTAGTGAAGCGTAACCCTGATAATAATCAGCATCCAAGTATTGTGGTTTCCAAGTCCTAAAACATATAAAAATCATGTCCACGATCCCATCTGGGGATGTACTCCCGGGGGAGCGCGTATCGTACTGTGCAAAGTTAATGTCAGGATCAAGATTTGTTAGTATCTCTTCAGTAAGATAACTAATATTCCTTCCGCTACTTATCGAATAATAGCTTTGCTCATGTAGCGGGGTATATAGCTGGGTGTGCACGTCCCCGATGAGTTGAAATTGGTTCAAAGACATTTCATCAAAATAGCCACTGATGCTTGGATGAGAGTAAGTGGACTGCACTGTAGAGGAAATTATGCCGGTTGCCCAAGTTGGTAGACCAACTAAGTCATGTGGCCAGAGATCAGTATGAGGTGAAAGGTCAAAATTATCATCCGAGAATTTTACAAAAATGACTAAGGCTTTCAATGTAGCATTAGCTGGGTAATATGGGTAAGTTACTGCCGTAGCTAATCCCCGCTTCGTTTCAAGAGGCGCAACACATACCTGATCTGAGACTTTTTGAGCAAATAAGAAATTTTCCCGTGAGAAAAAAGCTAAACTTAATATACCAAACAAAACTCTTC
Source organism: Caldithrix sp. (assembly GCA_020722685.1). Next base: position 7,740 of record DYKH01000187.1, read on the forward strand.
TTGTCTTTATGGTATTGCCTCCTTTTGGCGTTTTCGCGAACTATCGCAGCAATAGTAGCCGTTTTGACTTCTTTTCTTCCGCTACATTTAATTGATAGTAATAAATGCCGCTTGGTGCTTCTTCTCCGCTTTGGGTTCTTCCATCCCAATCGACCACGTGCATGCCCGCTTGTTGCTTTTGATTTACAAGCTGAGTAACGAATTTCCCCCGTATATCATAGATTCGCAGAGTTACGTCACCTCCTTTCTGGATTTCATAACATATTTTTGTTGTGTGGTTAAAGGGATTCGGAAAATTTTGGTGCAATGTGATGGTTGTTGGTAATTGCTCTTCTTTTCTATGTTGAACAGAAGTCAGCGTAGTATCGCCAAATATTAGCCCATTAATGCAGGCTCCAACTAGATACCTATAGCCGCCTTCGAAGCCGTAAAATGCGACGCCCAAACCTTCGGTTAGTTGATATTCGCCGTGAAGAACATTATCATGCCTAAGAATATAAATGTGCGTTGTTGAGTCGTTCTCTGTGACCTCGACAAATCTATTTTCCACTCGCCAATAGCCCTCTCGGAAATCAGGCCATGTGTCACCAACACAAGCATTCAGTTTATAAATTAGGTATTCTTTTCTGTCGTATTGGTCGTATTTGTACACATCTCCCAAGCTATCTACCCTTTGGTATTCTAAGAACTCATAGTTGAATGTGTGGTCAATGTTCAAAATCCTTTTATAAATTGCATCATCCTTCACAGTATCTTGGCTAATAACCCTCTTTGTAAAGGTTACTGGTATACCTCCGTATCTTTCATAGTATTTCCAAAAATCACCGATGTGGAGTGGATAAAACTCTTGCCAATCAATTTGGGTTGAGTCCTGTGAAAAAAACAAATTGTTAATCGCAACAAGACACAGGCTTAACATTAACATATTTTCCTCTGCATGCTGGAAGCAGCTCCATTGTGAAAACTGTATAGTCAGTAGCCTAACAAAAAAGCCTGAACACACCTCGCTCCACTTTCTATTTTCGTTTTTGGAGTCAGGAGTTATTCAGGCTTTTGTCCAAATCCTGGCCGTGATCAGTTATCCTGTCTTTCATCCGCATTAAAAGACGAGAAAAACTTCGGGCTCCTTTTTTTATTTTCTGCTGCCGAAAAATAAGTAAAAAAAAAGATGTCAAGTTCTTTTTTGCATTTCAGCGAAAAATTTCAAGCCTATATCTGACAAGGTGGGGACGGTCATTGCTGTGCCGTGCTTTGTAGCCACCAACCTCCGGAACGGTTTGTAGCAACGTCAGTAATGGAGAATCATCGGTAGCCTGCCATCCTCATGGCAGCAGGGTCATCTTCTACGTCTTTACAAACTCACCCGCTTGCATGCGGCAGAGGCAAATGCCAGCGCTGACTTTTTCGCCACCTTCATTACGGCCATCCCAGTAACAGCCTGTTGGCAAACCAAAAATCGTCACGCCTATCCGAGCAACGGTTGGAAGTCGAATGTGAATGGAACGAGCCACTGTCCTAAAAACTGTGCGTGTATCGTCCAGCAAATGTCTTGACTTTGTTTGGATTTTTGGTAGATTTTTGTAACCTGTATATTGAATCATTGCTTGTTCTTTGACAGTTTCTTTAAGCCTGTTG
>DYKH01000692.1 GCA_020722685.1 Caldithrix sp.
GCACTCTTGTCCAAAAACGGTTTTTGAAATGATTAGTTGAAAATGTCCTCCAAGTCGGGCACCGTTTGTTTCCAAACAACAGCGGTCAACCCCAACAAGGAGGACAAGATCATGGTACGGTGTGCAAGCCTGTTCAGTCAACTGGTTGCTCTGTTCAGCAGGGGCGAGTTTCTTCACCTGGTCCGGGAGCATCAGGCGGAGCGCTACTCTAAGGGATTCAGCTCCTGGGATCATCTGGTGGCCATGCTCTTCTGCCAAGTGGCTCAGGCCAAGAGTCTTCGGGAAATCTGTGGGGGCTTGGCCTGCACCACGGGGAAATTGAAGCACCTGGGGATGGAAGAAGCACCGAACAAATCGACCCTGTCCTACGCCAATGCCCACAGGCCATGGGAGATGTTCCGAGATCTGTTCTACGCCACCCTGAAGCTCTGCCAAGCCCAAGCCCCCAAGAAGGGAAAGTTCCGGTTCAAGAACAAACTCCTCTCCCTCGATAGCACCACCATCGCCCTGTGCCTGGCCCTTTTCCCCTGGGCCAAGTTCCGGAGAACCAAGGGGGCTGTCAAACTCCATCTCCTCTTGGATCACGAAGGGTACTTGCCCACCTATGCCTACATCTCGGAGGGGAAAAGGCACGATGTCACCATTGCCCGAAGCGTCCCCCTGTCACCCGGCTCCATTGTCACCATGGATCGGGGCTACAACGACTACAAGCTCTTTGCCTTCTGGACGGTTAACGGCATCTGGTTCGTGACCCGGCTGAAGGACAATGCGGCTTACACGGTTGTTGAGGACAGGATCGCCCCCGTCACAGGCAACGTCCTCTCGGATCAACTGATCCAGTTCACCAGGATCCAGGCTCAAAAAGACTGCCTCCACACCCTTCGAAGGGTGGTCGTTTGGGATGAAAAGAACCAGAAGGAGATCGTTCTCCTGACCAACCATCTCCAGTTCGGAGCCAATACCATCGCGGCCATCTACAAAGACCGGTGGGAGATCGAGATCTTCTTCAAGGCCCTCAAGCAGAACCTCAAGGTCAAGACTTTTGTAGGAACCAGCGAGAACGCCCTTTACATCCAGATTTGGACTGCACTTCTGGCTATGTTGCTCCTCAAGTACCTTCAGTTCAAGTCCAGGTTCCGCTGGTCGCTTTCCAATCTGGTGGCTTTGCTCCGCTGGAATCTCTTTACGTACCGGGATCTTTGGCAGTGGATTGATGATCCGTTCGAAATTCCTCCCTTGATGCCCGAGCCTGTCCAATACACGTTTTCCATGCCGGGTCTTGGACAGCATTTTGGAAAAATGACAACCTGATTTCCCAGAGCGACCCTTTGCAACCCTAACCTATTGAAATATCAACATGGGATACTCAAAAATCTATGGTTTTTGGACAGCAGTGTGATAATCTAACAAATTTGTAATA
>DYKH01000693.1 GCA_020722685.1 Caldithrix sp.
GGCTAGCAGGTCATCCAGCGGCAGCAGCAGCGTTTTGCGCAGCTCGACCACGATAGACTCCTGCGCCGGGCTAAGCGTGGTTTGCAGACGATGTGCCGTATGCGAGGCATCATTAAAGTCCGTGCGTTGTTTCCACTTGCGCACCGTGGACTCGGCAACACTGTAACGTTGTGCAAGGCACGCGACCGGTTCGTTACTGGCGGCCATCTCGGCGCGCACCGCCGGGGTGGTACGTGCATTTTTGTGCAGGGCAATCATCATGTCGGAGTCCTCTCGGCAATCATGGCGCTGGCGTGAAGACCGTCAATCAAAAGGCGCATCACGTCGCGTGCTAAGAATAACGGAAATCGACTTGGACTGATTGAATCATCCGGGATGCGACAGTTATCTTCGAGGCAATCTTTCAGACGTTCGGCAAGGCGCAACTCACCGCGAGCATCAAAGCGGGCAGAGCCCAAGGAGGGGATGAGGGTGGCCATAAGGGTTATTGTCGCCCGGTATAGATTTATCGTTGCAAGCTATTGCTCATGGGGCTCCACTGCATTTGCCAAGAACTGCCAACATATTGACCTCATGCGAGCCTTGTGATCGAGGCGCTTTGATGCTGATTCTTAAAATGGTGATCTGTCTCCGATATTGCTCAATATTCAGTCCGACTTTCTCACAACAAAAATAATCAAAACTATTTCGGGCGATTTGCCTTCAGCTTTTCTTTGCGATCTACAGTCGCTTGCCTCCACTTCTCTAGCATCTCAATATCCTCACCAAGTTCGGCTGGGTGTGGTGTCGCCACCTGAGCTATCGCGGCACCATCGTGTGCGGCATATGAAGAAGATTTCGACATTGCGGCATATATCGTGTGGTAATCAGAATCCTCGACGGCCACTTCCCTTAACGCTTGCGTCGAAACACCAGTATCAAAACGCCAAATCACTCCATTAAGTAATATTTCTTCAACTGCACGCTCCCAAGCTTCTCGCAATACACCATAGCAATGACGAACTTTTATAGATGCATCATCCGTATTGCCAGCTTTATGCATTGCGAGGCATTCCGACTGCATTTTACGAAGGGCACCTACTCTAGTTTTTACTGAGGTGCCATCGAACGGTATGCTATCAACGGCGACCCCGAAACCATCGGCAGTCCGACGCAAGCTAGACATTACGCATGGCGTTTGGGCTTGTGCGGCCAACTTTTCGATCAAGCGCATAAAGTAAAGGTCATGGGTGAAAACGATCACCTGCCGTTTGGAGGCCTCTTGAACTAAGCGCCGTACAACATTGGCGCGGCGTTGATGATCCAATGAAGAGACTGGGTCATCGAAGACAATACCGCCCAACCCGTTTCCAACGTTAACTTCGGCGAAAAATGATGCAATCGCAATCGCTCTTTGTTCGCCTTCACTGAGAATGTCTT
>DYKH01000188.1 GCA_020722685.1 Caldithrix sp.
GCTGCCCTGCCGGCAGCCCTGCCGGCTGCCCCGCCGGCAGCCCTGCCGGCTGCCCCGCCGGCAGCCCTGCCGGCAGCCCTGCCGGCTGCCCTGCCGGTCGTTCCGCCGGCTATCCAGCCGATTGCACCTGTTGCACCGCCGATTGCACCTGTTGCACGGCCAGCTCCGATTGCTACGCCTCAGGCATCTCCTTCTGCAAATGCCAATGAGATCATCCCGCAATCGAAAGAAGAGGTCGTCTCAGCTCTTCGGGCCGGGAAAACGGTTCGGCTTGGAACTTCCATGTTCCAGATTCTCAAGGCCCCAAAAAATGGATTCATTATCCGGGAAAGGTCAGACGATTCCCCTTGGAACGTCATTACCACAAGCGGGAATCCCCTCACTGGTGGGTTTTCATTGAATGACGCAATATCCATGGTACTCCAATCGTGGCAAGAACCGCTTGCGTCTGCACCAGTTCCAGGACATATTCTCATCCATGAGGATGGTAGTGGAAAACAAGTGTCGGAGGGTGGTGGTGGAAAACAAGGCGCAGGAGTTAGCAGCCCAGCTCCGGTCAGTCCTGGACGCTATCCCCAAGGTGTTGTGCTTCAAGGTCAAACGGCTCAAAAAACCGTCCAAGAGCCCATTGTTCCGGCTCCGGGCCCTGTGGCTCCTGGAGGTTTACCCAAGGGTGGCCATGTGGCTCCTCCGGTCCATGAAGCTCCGGGAGGAGTTGGAGCACGTGGCCAACCTGGGGGAAAGCCTGCTATTGCATCTGAAGCGCTTGGGATGCCCGCCGAAAGCGTCAGAAAAGCAGGTCAGGCTGTCCCTGGCGCCCAAGTCGGAACCGAGGGAAATCGGCCTCTCGGAAGAGGACCGGAAGGCGTTTCTGAAAGCGTTGGACGACCTGGCGGCGTGAATATCCCCGCCCTTGCCCGAGCTTTGGTCCCATTCATCGAGCGGTCTGTAAGCGAGAAGCGGAAGATGGACAACCCGGCACTCGAAGAAGCAGCGGCCAAGGCTATGGGTATGACCAGGAAGGAACTGGTTGCTGATCCGCAATACTCGAAGAAGATCGTCCAGGAATCCTTTGAGTCAGCTCTCGTCCAGCATATCCGGAAGAACAACGTCACCGACATTGGAGAGCTGACCGACCTTTACAACAACCAACCGAACTTGAACCAGCGCACCGGGACCAGCGTAACTAACCAGGCTTACAGCACCCCTGTCAATCTGGTCGGGATGTTGACCAAGGCTCTTGGTGTCAAGCCGTCAGATACCGTTCTTGAGCCGACCGCAGGGACAGGGCTTCTTGTTTCCGCCATGCCGAACCGTGATGGGAATGGGATGTTCTTGAACGAGATCGATCCGCGTCGGCTGATTCTTTTGAGGGATAGTTTTCCCAAGGCCAAGATTACCGACCATGACGCCACCGTTCGCATCCCAGGCAGGCAGGTATCAGTGGTAGTGGCGAATCCCCCGTTTGGACAGCTTGAGAAGCCCGTTATCGTGAGCACGCAGAAGGGCGTTATTCGGGAGTTCCCGATTTCCAAGCTGGAACACCTGATTGCATGGCGTGCCATGGAGCGGATGGAGGATGATGGGGTTTCGGCATTGATCTTTGGCGCCGATAGGGAGCCTGGGATTCACGGGACGAACAAGTCTTTTCTGACTGCACTTTACAACCAGTTCAACGTGAAGGGACATTTTGAGATCGACGGGAAGTTGTATTCCAGGCAGGGTGCTGCATGGCCTATCACCGTCCTTTTGATCCAGGGTCGGCGCGATTTCAGGTCTGGGACTGAGATCACTCCGCCGAGTGTTGTCCCTCGGTTCAGCTCATGGTCAGAGGTCCAGGCAAAGACAGAGCAGATTGGAAAGGAGATCAACCGTGCAAAAGTTTCAGGTAATCGAAGCGGGGGAGTTCCTCTTTCTAGTCCCTCCGGGGACCACGCTGGGTCCGAAGGAAGCGGAGGGACTTCTGGAGGATCTTCTGGAACAAGCGGCCAAAAGATGGCTGAAAAAATGGAAGGACCAGAGAGCGAGGGGAGGAATCGAACTGGGTCTCGACGAGGACGAAAGAGCGTGGTTGCCGAGGCATCCGTGGGCTCTGGCGCGGTATCTTCTGGAACTACCACGCATCCAACCAGCGCTCCAAGCGTTCCGAAGGCTGTTTCCGAAGCGGCCAAACCCGAGTTACGACCCGCGCGCGGTGGCGAGGTACAACCGGGGCATAACCTTGAACAGCCTCTTCATGGAACTGAACGCTCTCGGATAGTCGAGAAGGAAGAGAAACGCACCGAGCTCCAGACTACCTATAAGGAAAAATCGAAGGCCAGTTCCGGAAGCAATCTGATCCCGGTCAACCTGGAAAATCCCATCCGTGAAGCCTTGGAGAACCTTGAAAAGTCAGAACATAAGACCATCGATGAGTATGTCGCCGATGAGCTTGGGGTTGACGTCGAGGCGCTTTACGGATTCCTTGATGGTGTTCAGGTTGATGCGGTCGGCTTGGCTATCCAGGCGGTGAAGCAGGATGCGGCCATCGTAAACGCTGACCAGACTGGAGTCGGGAAAGGCCGCACGGCTGCGGTCATGATCCATTGGGCCCTGAAGAATGGAAAGCTCCCATTGTTCATGACCGAGAAGGCCGCGTTGTTCGCGGACATATATCGTGATCTCCGAGACACAATGGGAGCTGATCTCCGGCCGTTCATTCTGAATAGCGACGGAATTGTCACGGAGGGAGAGACCAAGAAAGTCATCTGGAAGCCTCCTTCTGCGGTTGAGCAGAACCGCGTTCTAAACAACATGAAGGCGAAAGACCTCTCCGATTTCGGGCCGGACGGGAAGTATGACTTCATCCTGTCCACCTATTCCCAGATTGGGTCGAGAGATACCGACAAGGCCGGTGTGCTCAAGGCGTTGAAGATTGATGCCCTGACGGCTGGGAATACCTTTTTCCCGATCCTCGATGAGGCGCATAACGCCTCTGGGATAAATAGCGGAACAGGGGAGTATGTCAAGGAAATTCTTGAAAACAACGGCGGAGTCTATTACTTGTCGGCTACTTGGGCGAAACGGCCGGATTCCATGGGGATCTTTTTCAAGGCGATTGGAGGAGACCCGGAAGCGCTGACTGAGGCGTTTATCCGTGGTGGTGCCGGGATGCAGGAATTGGTCGTTTCCACGATGGCGTCATCCGGCCGATACATCCGCAGAGAGCAGGATTTCTCCGACATCAAGTGGCACAAGAACGTAACCCCGGAGAACATGATCCCAGCGGAACGCAAGATCGCCGATGAAGCGATGAGGTGCGTTCGGAGTATCGTCAGTTTTGCCTCGGAAATAAATGAATTTCTTAAAGACAAGGACAATGTTGATAACATTATCGCTATGATCCCTGGTGGGATGGACATCTCTCAGGAGGAGCAAAACGATGTAGCCAAGTCTGTTGGGACACCTGATGAGTTTTCTACGGTCCATCACTTTGTCGAGCAGCTTTTGGCGGCTGTGAAGACGAAGCGGACGGTGGCAAGAGCGATTGAGATGGTGAAGGCCGGGCAAAAGCCGGTTATTGCCATCCGCAATACCATGGAATCCCTCATTGAAAAAATAGAACCAGGCGACATGGGGGAGTTTCATGGGACTTACAAAGACCTTTTGAAGATCATCCTCCGCAATGGTGCATCGTTCATTGCTCGTGATCCGATGGACCCTAGGAAAAGGATTACTGTCAGGATCAGATTCGAGGAAATGCCTCCGGCTATGAAAGCCGCATACGTCTCGGCCATGCAGGAGATTGATTCGGCGGAGATCCCAGACGATCTCCCTTTTTCGCCGATCGACTACATCGAGAACGAAATCAGGAAGGCCGGTTACCAGGTCGGGGAGATCACCGGCCGGTCAAAATACCTCGACTATTCCGGTGGTGGTGTCCCGACTATTTCCGTCCGTCCTGGCACTGAGAACACGCCGAAGCGAAAGAATGAAATCCTGAAAGGGTTCAATGACGGCCAGATCGACGTCCTGGTCATCAATGAGTCTGGCGCGACCGGCATTTCAGCGCATTCGTCCAAGACGGTCAAGGATCAGCGGCAACGGACGATGCTCATTATCCAGCCGCTTCTTGACATCAACAAGTTCATGCAGATCCTTGGTCGGATTCACCGCAAAGGTGCAGTCACCAGTCAGGAGCAGGCGACGCACCTGATCCAGGGCAAGCCCGCCACATACGGGCATCCATACTACGAATACATCCAATCCGGCATGGAGATGGAATTGCGCCCGGCGGCTGTGCTCCAGAACAAGATGAAGTCACTGAACGCTCAGACGTCATCGAACCAGAAGGGCCACCATGAGGTGGCAACAATCGACTTTTTCAATAAATACGGCGATGCAATCGCCGTCAATTGGGTGCGGGACAACCCCGAGGTTGGGGTGGCCATCAAGGCGTTTACGAAAGATTCTCTTGACGTGGCAACCGATGTTAATGCCAGTTGGGTTGCGCGGCGTATTTCCATCCTCCCCCAGGAAATCCAAATTAAGTTTTGGAGCGAGGTTTCCAAGCAATATGTCCAGAAAATAGCATACCTTGATGCTATCGGGAAGAACGATCTGAAGCCGATCTCCATGAAGGAGGCGGATGCCACTACCATCAACAAGATCGAGCTGCCGTTGCCGAAAGAAGGCAATGCCCCGCCTGTGGTCCTCGAAGAGAACATGATAACGACGAAAGGGAATCCGCAGACGATCGAAGAGGCCGAGAAGGCCGTCACCCCAATAGACCTCTACCGGTTTGGAGAGGCGGAAGAACGTGAAGCGGTTTTCTTCCAAGACCTTGCCAAAGAAAACAGGAGTAGAGAGGAAGCAGGCAAGGAACTTCGCTGGAATATCGAGGAAATCCGGCGCAACAATCAGATCCAGAAAAGCAGGCTGACCGAACAGTTTAAGCCTGGAACCAGGGTTTACTATCAGATAGATGATAACACGATCATCCCGGCAATCGTTACCGCTGCAATGGTGGAAACGGGGTCCAGCAAGGGGAACCCGTTCACAAACGGGAAAATCTGGTTCATGCTTGCAACGCCTATGCCATTCGGGAATATCTCCGTAAACATGGGAGACATGCTAGGCGCAAACACTCTGACACGGAGTCAGCAGGACAGCTTCGTTGCCGATTGGCAGAAGGTATACGCTGACTCAAAGACAAAGCGGGAACGCCGGTATTTCCTAACCGGCGATGTTGTCCGTGCTGCAAGCCTCTACTCCGGCAAGACACAGGTGGTTCAGTTCCAGCGGTCCGACAAGAGCATGGACTACGGCTGGCTGTTGCCGAAGGGGTTCACCAAGGACCAATTGGAGGCACCGCCGGTTGAAGCGACTGACAAAGACGTCTTGAAACGCTTGCGGGATTGGGAGACTGTCGTATCCTCCCAGAAGACTGTGAGATTTCTTCCTGTAAATGAGTCCAGACTGGAGGTCATCATCAAGAAAAACTGCAAGGCAGGAAAAGCAATACTGGCCGACAGAGAATTGCCGGAGATCATGGGCAAGGATGCCCAGTATGATTATTTCTCGGAGAAGAAGATCGGCAGCCAAAAAGTGTTCGCCGAAACCGTATGGCCGGCCGATGGTAAATGGCCGGCAATCTTTGCCCGAATCAAAGAAATTCTCTCCAAATTCAAGGAGCGTATCACCATCCCAGGCAAAGAACTCTTCGGCGGAGGCACATCCGATCGAACCGGCGCCCTGCTGCTCTTCGGCAATCGCCCTGCGGGTGTGGGTGGTCGTGGCAAACAGCTCAACGCCGTTGCGAAATGGGCAAGCCGGGGCATGTCGGCCGCATTCGACCTTGCCGGGCAGATTGCTGCATCCGGGAAGTCATTCGTGAGCTTCGTATCAGGTTTGGCTTCCCGAGGATTAGCAACCGCGAGAAGGTTCGCAGCCGAGCTATGGAAAGATGCTCACCTCTTGCTGGCTTCTACCAGCCTGAATCCCCGGCGGGGCGCTGTCATCTCTATCGAGGCCGCGAAAAGAGCATGGGAGGAGGCCAAAAAAAAGGCATTCGCCGAGAATTGGGGGAAGAAGGAATCCGCTGTTTTCCAGAGTGGTTTCAAGAGCGGGTTCAAGATGGTGGATAAGGTTGCCAAAGAAGCCGTTAAATGGACGACGATGAAGGCAATCCGCGATACCATCAGACAGGCAAAGACTCTCGACCGGGCGATCAAAGGAGGTTTGATCCAGCATGCCGCAAAGATGAGCAAGGATATCAGGTCGGAGTTCCTAGCTAGAATCGCCAGGGCCACTACCCCTGAGGCAGGGCTGTCGATCATCATGGACATGGAAGCGGCGAAGCTCGAAGCCAACCGCCGCCGGGCCTATGTCGAGCTACGCCAAGCACTGAAGAAGCTCAGCCCAAAGACTCTCCGGCCGGAGTACAAGGAGATGGCAGCCGATCTGCTGAAGCGAATCGCCAGCGCGAAGGCTCTCGACGAGGCGAATGAGACCACCCAGTTCCGACAGTTCAACACCATCGAACTACATGAGCTGGCCGAGGAAGCCCAACTCATCAGGTATGCCAGCGACACCGACAACAAGATCATCTTCGGCCGTCAGCTCAAGGACGCGGTTCAGGTCGGTGCCGACATCGAGGCGCACATCATGACCGAGCCGGCCATCACGGATGAGCCGACCGGGAAAGACGAGAAGAGCTTCTTCCGGTGGTTCTTTGACGAGGGGTCGATGAACTGGGAAGCTGTGGTTGAACGCATGGGGCCTGTTGCTTATGACTTATTCTATGCCAAGCTCAACGATGGATACCGGAAGGGTCTCAGCCTGTGGTATGAGGGCCGCGATTCCGTCTCCAAGGCGATGGAAGCGGTTGGGCGTCCCAGACAGGACATCGAGACTGCTAAATGGGCCGGCGAAACAGTCGAGATCCCCACTACCACCGGCACTGCCAAGATGAGCCGGGCGCACCGGCTGAACCTCGTGGCTTCGGCCATGGACGCAAGCACCAGGAAGGAAATCCTGAAAGCCGGCGTCAAGACCGATCGCAACTCCAACGAGTTGATGAAGTTCTCGGAAGCCGACCTACAGGCAATCGAGGATTCTCTGACTGCCGACGAGAAGGCCATTCTGAAGGCCATGCGGGAGTTCGTGAACAGCAAGCTCAAGGCGGCCGTCAACGAGACATGGGTCCTTCTGTCCGGGGCGGAACGGGCGTTCCGGTCAGACTACTGGCCCCGGATTCGGGAACGTGCGGAAACCGGCATGAACAGATGGCAAACCGCCTGGACCGCAAAGCATCCCCTCCTCGAAGGGCTTGGCATCTTCAAGGAGCGAACGGGCGGGAAGTCACCTTTGATCATCGGTGACGTGTTCCATGTGTTTAACCAGCACATCAAGAAGGCGACGACGTTTGCCGGCCTGGCTGTCCCGATCCGAAACATCAAGGTGGTCATGAAATCCGGCGGGGTTGAGAAAGCTGTGAACAACCGATTCGGGGTCCAGTTCTCGCGGCGGATCGATAACCACCTCGATGCGCTCCAGGACATGGGCGCGAAGGAAGGCGGCGAGCTGAACCGTGGGTTGTTCGTGCTTCTGCGGAATATCGGCACGTCAGTTCTGGGACTCAATCCACGGTCGATGCTGAAGCAGTTTGGCGGCCTCATGACCCAGGCTACCGAGTTCGGGGTTGATGACATGCTGGCCGGGCTTTCCGGGCTTATCGGCGGGAAAAAGCTCCATGAGCAGATTTTCAAGTATTCGCCGAAGCTCCGGGAGCGATATGACTCCTCCGGCGCTCGTCTGATTATGCCGGTATTCGGCGGAGATGATTCGTTCCTCACCGGGAAGGCCGAAGTGGGACGCCACTACCTCAGCAAGATGCAGGAATTGAGCATGCTGGGATTAGAGAGATTCGACCAGTTCATCATCCAGTCCATCTGGAAGAGTTCCGAGAACCAAGTGCGCCGGGAAAACCCTGATCTTTCAGGCGATGAGTTCTGGGAGAAGGTGGCGGCCCGCGCAGAACAGGTGACGGCGAGGACCCAGAACACCACTAGTGTCATTGACATGAGCGGGATAGCTCTTGAGTCACGCAAGGCTCCCACATGGAAGGTTGTTACGGCCTTCCAAAGCCAAGGCAACGCCATCTACAACATCATGCGCCGGGCCATCTACCAGTATGGCAGGGGCAAGATCGGGAAGGGCGAGATGGCCCGGCGGATCATTCTGGGCAATATCGGCAATGCGCTCGTGGTCGCGCTCATTGTGTCACTGTTCGGTGGTAGTGGGGAGGAGACCGAAGAAAAGCGCGAAGAGAAACGCCGCATCGGCAAGATCCTATCCGGCATCATCCAGGAACAGTTCGGCATGATTTACGGCGCCGGCACGCTGAATGCGTCTATCCGGTCGATCATTGAGGCCATCAATGATAGCAAGGGTTCCTGGCTCCAGACCCGAGGAATGGAAAATGTGGTAGAATCCACCATCAACAATGCTATCCGTAGCGTATCGGACATCATTCGCGGCGTGGTAAAATGGGGTGAGCGATTCAAGAGCGGAGTGCGGAAAGGGCAGGAGCAGGGTCCAGCCTATCTCAAGTCTGGCGTTATGCGCGGATTGGAGTCTTTGATGGCTGTTTACGGCCTGCCCAGGTTCCCGTTGCAGTATGTTTCAGAATTGACCGGGTGGAGAAAATGAGAGAAAAGGAGATTCGCATGAGATGCTATTGCCATCTTATTCTCATGGCCCTGGTCTTGGCTGTGCTGACTCCACACATGGCGAACGGGAAAGTCTGCCTCATACCTTGTAACTTAGGCTACGTTGGAATCTACGATGGTTTGTTTGGACCGGTGGCAACGGGAACGCTGCTACACCCAGCGCTGAACAAGTTTTAACCGATTATATTACTTCGTGAACAAGTAAGAAGGAGATTAATATGAAATACTACTATCGTCTCGTTTTTATGACCTTGATTTTGGCTGCTCCATGCATGGTTTATGGGCAGGCTGCTTCTCTGCCCTGTCAGCTCCAATGGGGTGAGGCTATCCAAGGTGGGCAGGTGATGGCCAATGATGCATACATCATCGACAAGTTCGACGCCGCTCTGGCCTCTCTATCATTCACGGTTTGCCCAGACTGGACCGCCGCGACTACCTCTCATCTCATTGACTTTTCCACCACTCCGCAATGGCTCCAATCCTGGTGCGACCAGGGTGATGCGGGCTCTCTGGCGACTTATGTCCAAGGGCCTCTTGCGGTTAGCGATGATAACGCCTTTCATGGCGGCGTTTTCCTGCCGAACGGGAAAGTCTGCCTTGTACCGTGTAACTCCGACTACGTTGGAATCTATGATCCAGTCG
>DYKH01000694.1 GCA_020722685.1 Caldithrix sp.
AGCCATAGCACCCCCTCTAAAGAATTACGAATTACGAGTTGCGAGTTAAGAGTTAAGAGTTAAGAGTTGCTGTTCGCTCTTCGCTACTCGCTACTCGCTATTCGCTACTCGCCAAATCCGGCCTGAGTGCACGCGCTCCGCCCAGATAGATGTGGCGGATGTCCGCCTGCGCGCGGTCCGTGTTCCAGTGGAGTAACACACGGATACAGCGTGGAAGGCTTCCCTGGACAGCCATTTCCTGCATACAAAGCAGCGGCGTGTCCACCCACCCCATCTCACGCGCAACAACGGCGGGGTAGACGGCGTTCAGATCAGGCGTGGCGGTAAAAATTATACTGGCGATGTCGGCCACATCTAGTGCGTTGGCTGCGACAATCTGCTCCAACAACGCCTGCACCGCCGCCTTGATCGCTGCCGCCGTATTCTCCTCCACCGTAATCGCCCCCCGAATCCCCCGACACGCCATACACACCTCCCCTGTCTACCGTCTACCACTCAACGCCAGATACAAAAAAGACGTGGAGCGGGTCGCTCCACGTCTTCGATTTTGTTTTGGGGTTACTACTCTACTTCTACCCTTTCACACACAAAGGAGCCGACCCTGTTGGGGACAGCTAAAATAAAAGTAGTAATAGCCAAACCAGTTTTTGCGTTGCATGATGATCTTTGACCTATCCAGACACGTCATATGTCATATGGCCTAGATCATACTCGATTTGCTAAAATTGTCAAAAGCGCATAACCAACGGTAGATACACAAACCGGTCGGTCGGCATCACACGCACCGTGTCGCCAAGCAGGAACCAGCCGGCCCCCCCTCTTTTCATCGGTCACACATCCTTTTTCCACTTGATTACGCCGTTGTGCGCCACAAGCGCACCAGCACTAAGTTCTTTTGCGACTTTACCATACGAATTGCCAAATAGCCTGAAATAGTATATCATTGATTCGATCTTACCGGTCGCCACAACGGCATATGTTGGTGATGTGCAAGATATAAGAAGGATCCGGCTCGTCTGTTGAGCAGTGACCCACTCTTTATACCAAGGAGTGACCTATGGCTCGCCGAATTGTGCTTGCTTTGATGATGTCCGCGCTTGCGCTGATAACGTTTTTGGTCGTTCATGCGATTCTGTCGCCGCTCATCAGACTGCCCTGTATTCCCATAACCCCGACAACACTGACACTGACCTTGTGGCTGTTCAGCCTGTGTCACGCCATTTATACCCTTGGCTGGCGGCAAGCCCTGATTTTCTTTGCCCTCAGCGCCGTCATCTCGTGGTTGTATGAGCAGATCGGCGTCGAAACCGGCCTCATCTACGGCCCGTATCACTACACGGATAGGCTTGGCGTCAAGCTAGGCCATGTCCCCGTGCTGATCCCGATCGCCTGGTTCATGATGATCTATCCAAGCCACA
>DYKH01000695.1 GCA_020722685.1 Caldithrix sp.
TTGCATCCTGGATACTGCTTTGCTCCATTCTGTGCGCAATCTTTGGCGTCAGCCGAAAGAGTGACCGGTACGTTTGGGGAGGTTGCTGATGCGATTCTTTCGTGATCGCTTTATCATATCGCTTGCAATCATCACGGCAATCGTCATTTTGGGGATGTTTGCGTTTCATGTGCGCACAGGGAGAAAGGCGCCGCCGCCAATTGCCTCGAAAGGCGCGCCCCCCGCAGCTTTACAGCATGAGGTCAAATCATTGTCTCCGGCGGTTCAGTCTTCGCCTTCCAGAGGTCCATTCCGCGTGACTCGCGTTCTTGACGGCGATACGATAGCGCTTGATAACGGCGAGACGGTCCGCCTGATCGGGGTGGATGCCCCGGAAACCCACCATCCGGAGATTCCTGTGCAGAGGTTTGGCGAAGAGGCGACAGAATTCATGAAGCGGCTCGCAGAGGGTTTTGAGTGTACCCTGGAATACGAACCTGATAATCTTCGGGATAAGTACGGAAGGCTTCTTGCGTATGTTTTTGTAGGGGACAGGCTTGTAAATGCCGAGATAATCCGCCGGGGTTACGCTTATGCCTATACCCGGTTTCCCTTTCGTCGGCAGGCCGAATTTGTTGCCTTGGAGCGTGAAGCGCGCGAACGTCAATACGGTTTGTGGTATCTTTCGCTGCGGGATGGCAGGGTTGCCAACCTTGTGAAGAGATATGAATCTCTCAGTCTGGAAGGGCGCAAAAGATTGGATGACATTCTGGAAGAGCTTGTCCGGAAATATCCTTTTGAACAGAAGGAGAGCACGGATTCTTTACCGACGGAAAAAAGCAGGCAATAGTCAGAGGGAGTATTATCATGCCGAATCAAAATTATGATCTTAAACAGTTTCTTGTCAGACTTGGGGCGACGGTAGCGGCGGTTGTCCTGGTGATGTACCTGGCCAAAGTATGGTTCATTGACCCGCAGAGCGCCAATGTGCCCGCACAGGTTTCGACAGTCGGACAACGGGATACTCCCTTGCCCGAGTCCCCGCAGGCGGCGGGCAAGTCACCGGTGATTTCATGGCAGGATGCAGCGGAGCACTATGGGGAGTATGCAACGGTAGAAGGTACGATTGTCGCCGCCCATAATTCAGGAAAGGCCTGTTTTCTCAACTTTCATCCTGATTACAAGCGACACTTCACGGCGGTCATTTTCGCCTCGGCCTTTTCCCGCTTCCCGGCAAACCCGGAAAATTACTACTACGGGAAAAAAGTCCGCGTCTCCGGCAAGATCAAAGAATACCAGGGGAAACCGGAGATTATTTTGAACGATCCGGCGCAAATAGAAATTCTGAAATGAATCCGGGGCAAAAGAGACTTGACCAGCGCAGATAATCTTCCATCATTTAAGGAAGTCCCGATTGAGTCTCGGTGAAATCTTCAGCG
>DYKH01000696.1 GCA_020722685.1 Caldithrix sp.
TCGTCACGTTGGAGGATATCGCCGGCGAGCTCATTGGGGCGGATATCGAACAGTTCAAGTAGGGAAAGCGCCAAAACTTGATTTGATAGCATTGCCGGTTTCCGCCGTATTAGCATAAAGGTGCAATTGAGATGCTTTCTCAATGAGGGTTCTGCTGCCGTCACGGATTAATAGCCGAGCAACGCATGTTTAATAGTCTACACATTGTCTCCAAGCCTCTTGGTTTTGGCGAATGACAATCGTGAATAAACCCTTTGAAACAGTCACGCAAAGATAACTTCGGCAACAATGGCCTGAGCATCACCCTATTCATATTCATCCCTTCGTACCCAACAAAAGGATCACATCGAGCAAAAAAATTAGGGATCGTACAAAACTAATTCACGCTTGCTGCGTTCTTTCTGTGAAGACGGAATACCGGCAAGCAGAAAATGATCCCTCATTGCATCGGTTCGATGGAGACGAAGCCGTCTCATTGCCCGTTAGATTTTCTACGGTTCGACATCGATTCTGAAAGCTTTTTCAGTCCGCCTATCCCCTCAACCCGTTTCGAATAGCAGTCGTCCCTGTGGGCGACTATGGATTGGAGTTCTTATGAGATCAACGCTGTATATTTCTCTATTTCTCTTGCTCGCAATGTCTGCTCATCTGGATCGCGCTTTTTCAGCGGAATCGGGCGGCGCCATTTCCGGCAAAATCATCGACGCCAAATCAAAGGCGCCCATCGAATACGCCAACATCATTCTGTTTGACAGCCATGATAGCACACAAATCGGCGGAACCTTCTCGCTGCCCGACGGCACATTCGAGATCACACGACTACGAGCAGGTCAGTATTATTTGCAAGTCCGGTTCATAGGCTACGAAACCAGGAGGGTTGACAAAATTCAAGTGAATAACGAGCTCGTGAAGTTGCCGCCCATGCCGCTCAAACAGACGGTCCTCAGCATGGAAGGCGTCGCCGTTCAAGGGGAAAGAGCCGCGATTAGCTATGAAATCGACAAAAAGGTCATCAACGTCAGTAAGCAGCAAACCGCCGTCTCCGGAACCGCTGTAGACGTTTTGGAAAATGTCCCATCCATAACGGTGGACGTTGACGGCAATGTCAGCCTACGCGGCAGCGGCAATTTCCGCGTGCTGGTGGATGGCCGCCGGTCGCTGCAAGAATCCAATGAGATTCTCCAGCAGATTCCCGCCAGTTCCATCGAGAACATCGAGATCATCACCAATCCCTCAGCCAAGTTTGACCCGGAAGGCACCGCTGGAATCATCAACGTCATCCTGAAAAAGAATCAGATGTTGGGCAAAAGCGCCCTTTTCAATATGAACGCCGGCATGAACGACAAATATGGCGGCGATGCCCTGTTTGACTTTAAGGGACCCAAGTACCACCTCACCTTCGGACTCGATTA